>JAZKGO010000199.1:0-12291 GCA_040385875.1 Bacteroidota bacterium | reverse complement strand
TGACAGTAATATCAGGCGAGCAGTTGTCGGTAGCTGTCAAGTCACCAGGAGCAGGCACATCACCAATACATTGATAGCTAGCAGCCGAAGGAGCTTGAGGAGCAACAGGATCTGTATCATCAATCACCGTAATAGTCTGACTTGTCGAAGAGCTATTTCCACAGTCGTCGGTAAAAGTCCAAGTACGAGTGATAATAACATTACAAGGATTAGAACTATCTGTTTGATCTACCCCAGTTACCGTGATATCATCAGAGCAATTGTCGGTAGCTGTCAAGTCACCAGGAGCAGGTACATCACCAATACATTGATAACTAGCCGCTGAAGGAGCCGATGGAGGGATTGGGTCTGTCTCATCTACTGCGCTAATTGCTAAAGAACTCGGGTCACTGGTAGCACAACTACTGCTTGCCGTTACAGTGATATTGCCTGCATCTCCACAGGTTGAACTAGCCGTCACCTCAATTGAATTGGTACCTTGACCTGATTCAATAGTCCATCCAGCTGGGACTGTCCAAGTATAAGAAGTTGCATTCGCTACTGGTACAACGCTGTAATTACTCACTGAACCAGGGCATACGATGGCATCCCCTGTAATTTCACCAGGTGTGTCGGGTGCTCCTAAGCTTACTGTAATACAACTTTGAGTAGAATAATCGTCATCTATATCCACTGAACCAATTGATCCTTCACAAATATCATCTATTAAGGCTCGATAACAGGTTGTTATAGGGTTATTTGTATTATTAATGATATTGTATTCTATGGTATTGGTTGTATTGGCTATTGGTGTCCATGTCATCCCTCCATCTGTTGAGCTTTCCCACCGTAAAACAGGTCCAGTATTGCCATTGACTTCAATTGTACCAACTGCAGGGCTACACAAAGATAATGAAGCAGGAGAAGCGATGCCACCAGTCGTCTGTCCACTATTTTGTGAATAGTATAAAAATATACTAGTACTCGAACTACATGGGTCAGGGTCGATATCAGTAACCGTTCTTCTTATTTCATAACTGCCTGTTAATAATGCATTTGGTGTTAAAATTAAATCAGTTATTTCGGTTTTGGATAAATCTTTACTTGTTACATTTATGGTTACAAAAGCAGCCCCATTCAGCGAGTATTCCCAAACATAAGTCTGGCCATCGCCATCCGGGTCACTGCCCGTCACATTTTGGTAAGATAAATTACCGCAAGCTGAATTAAAAACGGGTTGGGAACCTGCAAATGCGAGAGTGTTAGGCGTACATTGTCCAAAAGAATCAAAAACATAGAAAAGTTGGATTAATAGCAATAACGGTGTAAAAAGTAATTTTTTTCGATCAGCCCAATTTAATATCGGATTTGTTGAAAATAGTTGTTGGTAATAGTTTTTCATAACGGCTAAACTTTAAGGTTTAAAATGAAGTATAAATTTTATTTTCTTTTTTTGACCGGTTGATAATCAAAACCTAATGGTTGCGGTTTTATTACAAACTCCTTTCAAAAATAAGGGTTCAACAAGTGCCTTTAAAAGATTGTCAATTGAATCAGTAAGAGAATTTAGAGTGTTAAATAATCTATTGTGGTTTATTACATTATTTTGATAAATACGATTGTAAATTTAGAATAAAAAGAAATTAAAATCAATAAGAATTTATTTAGCGGTTAATATATTGAAATACAATAAGTTGTAGAGCCATTTTTTTAGGTTTAGGATTTGTTTGAGAAAATATTTTTGTAGGAAAGCCTTTTTTTTAAATATAAGATAAATGTTTATACATACAAAATTTCGATATTTTTTTGTTTGAATTGTATTTATCCTAGATTGAAATAGGTTTGTTAAAATACTGAATTAATCAGGTTACAGAATTATTGATCTGAAAATATCGCTTAATTCAAGTCATTTTTTTCTCAAAGCTCAAAAGTATTAATTTCAATCCATATTGCTATTTTAAGTTCTATTCATCATTTTTTTTGGCAATCTTATAATCAGTTTTCATTCTTAGCCTTTAAAATTATTGATTTTTTAATTTTCAGAAATAAGTTATTTCTAATTGATTAATTTTAAATTTGTTTGAATTTTCAATCAATACTGACCAAAAGTATGTCTCTAAAATCTCGATTTTTTACCCCACTAGCTCTTGCTTTTTTATCCATAAGTTTTAGTTTTTCAGCACTTGCACAAAAAATACCTTCCAATATTGAAATAATTTCAAAAATGACCTTGGCCAATAATTATTTCCTCAAAAAATGGCCTAATTTTGAAAAGAATATTCTTATAGAAGGTAAAACTCAAACCAGTAATTATTGGACCAGAGCCACCTTTATAGACGGATTACTGGCCTTTAACGAAGTGAAGCCAAATAAAAATTTGATTAAATATGCGAATGATTGGGGCACTTTTCATAAATGGAATGTTAGCAAAAGCGAAATGACAAGAGAGCCTCAACTTATGGCAGCTGGAAAGGCTTATATTAAACTATTTTTAATAGATAAAAGCCAATCAAATCGGATAGCGAATATAAAAGCCAATATAGATCAATTATTGGAAAGCCATCGAGTGGATGACTGGATTAACACTGAAGCGATGTTTATGACTATGCCAATTATGGCGCAATTAGGGGTAATTTATAATAATGAAGAATATTTGGACAAACTTTATCAAATGTTTATTTATTCAAAAGTGGTGGAAGGGCTTTATTCAGACCAAGAATTTTTATGGTATTTTAACCAATCGTTTAAACCCCCTTTTAAAACACCTAAAGGACAGAACTGCTTTTGGTCAAGAGGCAATGGTTTTGTATTGGCGGCTTTGACACAGGTATTGGATATTCTTCCTCCGTCGGCTGCCCATTATGATGAGTATCTAGATAGCTATCGGGAAATGATGATTGCTGTATTGAACTTGCAAAGGAACGATGGGTTTTGGAATGTGAGTTTAACCGATCCTAATCACTTTGGTGGTAAGGAATTGACAGGAACCGCTTTAATTACCTATTCAATGGCTTGGGGAGTAAGAAAAGGACAAATTGACGAGACCACTTTTAAGCCACTTATTGCTAAAGCTATGAGAGGGATACTTAATGAAAGCGTACAAATAAATGGCTCTTTGGCTTGGATTCAGCCGAATGGCAAAGAGCCCAAAGATGGACAACCTTTGACTTTGAAAAAGCCTTCTGGTATGGAAGATTTTGGATTGGGTTGTTTCCTTTTGGCAGCTGCCGAGGTGGTGAAATTGAACAATAAATGACAAAAAATAAGCTTGAGAACATAAAAAAAGACACTTAGGGGTGTCTTTTTTTATATAATGTCTTTAAATTTGAGTTATTTAGGGAGCTTGCTCTTTGCTTCATCGACCCCTCTTTTGCGAATTTCAATCTCATCTAGGGCTTTTGATTGATCTTTTTTATTGGTTTCAACATCGGTCAACAATTTTTCAAGCTCCACTCTATTCTCTTCTATTTTTTTCAATAGTTTTTCCTTTTCTTTCTTATTGTCCTCGATTCTATCTTTCAACTTATCGCCGTTTTTAACAATTTTTTTATGATTTTCCATCGCTGTATTTTGTTCATTTTCAGCAGATCTTACCGCTTCTTCGAGGCTTAATTTAGATTGATAATCAATTAATATTTTTTCCAATTCGCCCCATTTTTCATGACCATTGGTTACGATGTCTCCATTAGGTAATAATGCCGAAAGAAATATATGTGTACGGTCGCTTTGTTTCCAAACCTTTGAATATAAGGTAATTAATTCTGTTGAGATTCCCTCAGCTTTTGCATTTATAATGGTTATGCCTCCTTTTGAAGTGTTCTGTTTACCAAAAATTGTCAAATGGTTTTGCCATGATTTCTCGACAAATTTCAAGTCAGAATTGGTCAAAATATAGGCACCCTCACGTTTTGTTTTATCGATTTCCTGCGATCCATTAAATACTTGTCCAAAACTATATTGGGCAAATAAGCTTAAAAATAACACTAGTTTTTTCATTGTTGATTTTGTTTTAAGTTTACTGAAAATGAAAGGATTCATCCAAAATATTTACTCTAATCTAATTAATTTTCATGGTTTGTAAAATTATTTTTTCATTCTGAGAGTTGGTACAGGCAAAAAGATATGTATCGCCACCATCTTTAAGTCCTAAGGTTTTCCGAAGTTGGTCAACCGTTCCTGGGAAGTTTCTGATAGTCAAATTTGCTTTTGGCTCTGGAATTCTTTTTTGTATTTCTTTTTTATTAGGCTTTATCACTTCCAAAACTTCAAACTTTCGTCCGGGAAAATTTAGAATCAAGTTATTTGACGTATATAAATGGGTATTAGGATGAAGCTTCGTACAACTAAATACTTCTGAAATGGTTTTAAAGGCCGTCGCTTTCATTAGACCCGCATGTGGTTCATATAAGTATTTTTGTATAGGGCCAATATTGTATTTGAGCTGATTTTCCTTATATGTATAAAAGTCAAATTCGTTTATTTCATTTTTGGCCAAATGCACAACCTTGGTTTCTGGTTCGATATTTACTGTTTTTTTTATATGAAACAGCAATTCTTTCACCTCATTATCCACAGTGATAATATATATTTTAAACACTGTTTCAAGCTGCCTCACTGCCAATTCAATGTCTAACATCGGCGAGCATTTCAGTAAAATATTGTCGGTTTTTCCAAGAATCAAATCTTTGATATCCAATATATTAGGCTCGCAATTAGCTAGTAAAACAGTTTTTTCTCCTGCCAAATTTCTCCTTGCTGGATCGAGGTAAATCCAGTCAGCTTTCTCTTTAAAGTTTGTGATAAAATCCACTGAATTTTCAGAAAAATATTCAGCGTTTCGAATTCCTAGGGTATTCAAATTTGTTTGAGTGATTTCTTTTAAATCACTATTTTCTTCAATATAAATTGCCTTCTCAAAATTCTGAGCCATTGCCAAAAAATCTATTCCCATGCCACCGGTAAGGTCGATTAGTAATTGGCCTTTTATCAAAGTGGATTTATAATGGGCAGTAATTTCAGAGGAGGCTTGTTCGGTCGAAATTGATTTTGGCATAATCAATTCCCTATTTTCGTACCAAGTGGGCAGTTTATCTTTTATTTTTTGCTTGCCTTTTATTTGTTCAGCGAGCTCTTTGATATTCTGTGGTTGGCTTGATTTTGATTGGAGTAACAGCTTTTCAACTTTAGAATTAAGATTTTCTTCTATGAATTTTTTTGAAACTTCATCCAGTTTTTCCATCTATTTTTTTACATTGGAAAAGAACATGCATTGAATTATTGATAAAAATCTTTTTGAAAACCCTAAAATTTGATAGGATTAATCAAATTGATAACGGGCCATAAATAGAAAAGTGGCTTTATTACCATTTTTGAAATTACCACCCATACCAGGGATATAATCGTATCGTTTTGGGGTTAAATTATCATTTGTTTGGGCATTTGTAAGGTTATATTGTACCCCGAGATCTAAATATACATTATAAAGTAAGCGTAAATTGGAGCCAAATGATAGGTATGGAGCTAAGCTTGAACCCTTAAATTCACCTATTTTTTTAACATCAATTACTGGTTTTATATCAGTATAAGTTGTTGATCGATTGTACCAAGTATTGGTTACCCCTGCACCCACAAAAAGGTCGGCTTTACTAAACTTATTGGTAATATTTAAAATATTGGCTTGCACACCCGTTTTTACAAAAAAACCAGAGGTTTTAAGTACTAAAGCCAAACTGTCATTAGCTTTTTGATCCTTTGTTTGAAAGCCATTTCTTGGTGTTTGGTAGGTATAGCCTAGGTTGAAATTGTAAATATATTTACCACCTTTTAAAGCTTGACCGCTAAGCTCTAAGCTACGGGTTCTTATTCCGTTAAGGTTAACACCGGCTCGGTATTTCCAAGGTAAATTTTTGTTTTGTTGTGAGGTGGCTGAAAGGCCAAAAAAGGTACTTAATAAGAATAGAATCAGATATTTTTTAATCATTGCTGGATTTTTATAAATACAAAACTACTAAAATTCGGTCGGAATCATTTCAATTCGGCTCTTTACTCTTAAATTTTTAACATATTTTATAAAAATAGAGGAGTATCACAATTTTCAGTATTTAAATTGGCTTTGGAAATTTTATGTTTTGCGAAAATTCGCTTAATTTTGATTTTATTTAAATTATGGTTTCAAATTCGGACAAAGTCAGGATTATTTTTGGATTGAAAATTAGGCAGCTAAGGCTTGAAAAGGCTCTTTCATTAGCGGAGGTAGCAGTAAAAGTTGGCTTTTCTGTTTCTTATTTGAATGAAATTGAAAAAGGGAAAAAGTACCCTAAATCTGACAAAATAATGGCACTCGCCAGTTTTTTTCAGATTGATTATGATGAACTGGTTTCATTAAAATTAGTGAATGATTTAGAGCCCATAGCCGATATCCTTAACTCCACAGTGCTCAATGATTTGCCCCTTGAAATGTTTGGGATAGAGGCAAGTGATTTTGTGGATTTGATGTCTAAATCACCCACTAAAATTTCGGCTTTTATTAATACTTTGAAGGAAATAAGCAGGAGCTACGACATTCAAAATGAAGAGTTTTTTGAGGCCGTTTTGCGGTCCTATCAAGAAATGAATGAAAATTATTTTGAGGATATAGAAGGAGTTGTAGAAAATTTTAGAGTGGCTCATTCGATAGGAAAAACGCAGATAATTGAGAAAGATTTCTTAAAAAAAATTCTTTTTGAAAATTACAATTATTCTATTTCCGGTTTTGAGTCCAACCAGTACCCCAAATTAACCGACATCGATCTAATTTGGAAGGAGCCTTCCAAAATTGCAATCAACAACCAACTACCCGAGGAAGAGATTACATTTTTGCTGGCAAAAGAGATTGGCTATCAGGTACTTGGTCTTAAGGGTAGGCCCAATTCTAATCCAATTGTAAAAGTGGTTTCTTTCGAAGCAATTTTCAATAATTTTAAGGCCGCTTATTTTGCCCGTGCTCTTTTGATTAATAAAGATATATTGGTGGGAAGGCTTACCTATTTTTTGGCCAGTCCAAAATGGGATTCGGATGCTTTTTTAGCTATTATGAGTCTATTTAATACGCCACCTTACGTTTTTATTGATAGAGTTACCAATTTACTATCTGGGCATTTCGGTCTCAATAATTTATTCTTATTGGGGATGAAGCATGATTCTATCTCTAATAAATTTCATGCCGTCAATGAAATGCATCTTCGCCAACTCCATAGCCCACATGGTTATGCACGCAAGGAGCATTATTGTAGGCGTTGGTTAGGGCTTAGTATCATGACTGATTTAGATGCAAAACCTTTTATTTGTGATAGCCAAATCTCTGAGTTTTCGGATTCGAATCGAAAATATTTTGTAATTTCAGTAGCTTATTATCTGCGTTCTGGTGAAAAGCGAAGCGATACAATTGGTTTTGTATTAGATTCAAAATTGAAATCGGTTTTGAATTTTGTGGGAGATGGTTCTATCAAAAAAAGAGTCGTAAATCAAACCTGTGAAAGATGCGGAATGAAAGATTGTAAGGAGCGTGCCGCTGAGCCAATTGTTTACAATTTGAAAATGGAAAAATTAAGCGTACTTGAGGCCGTTTCGAAACTTAAATTTTAATAATTTGAACATCCTTTCTTCACAAAATATTTTAGTTTAATTTTGAGGAAATTTTTCATTTTAAGTTGATTGCTTAAAGTAAAAAGTTTTAAAACCTATTTTTAATAAAACCTATTTTTTTTCTAAAAATGGAGTTCGGGATTCCGGAATTATTCTTATTTTAGAGATATTAATCAAACAGAATTAGAGCATCGCTCAGCCAAACTTAACCTTATCAATGTCAGTAAATAATACAAAAGGTCTCACCACCATCATTGCCGCTTCATCGGTGGGCACACTTATTGAATGGTACGATTTTTATATTTTCGGCAGCTTAGCCACCATTATCTCCACTCAATTTTTCCCCCAAACTAATCCAACCGCTGCATTTTTATCCACTTTGGCCACTTTTGCAGCCGGCTTTGTCGTAAGACCATTTGGTGCATTATTTTTTGGAAGGCTAGGGGATTTAATTGGACGAAAATATACTTTTCTGGTTACTTTGGTGATCATGGGCCTTTCTACTTTTTTAATAGGCTGTATCCCTTCTTTTTCACAAATTGGCTATTTAGCACCAGCTTTGGTGTTGATTTTGAGGCTTTTACAGGGATTAGCTTTGGGCGGGGAATACGGTGGAGCTGCCACTTATGTGGCCGAACATTCACCAGCTGCCCACAGAGGCTTCTGGACTAGCTGGATACAAACCACTGCTACATTGGGCTTGTTTTTGTCTCTGGTTGTGATTTTGCTCACCAGAAAAACCTTGGGTGTCGAATCTTTTGAAGATTGGGGCTGGCGAGTGCCTTTTTTACTTTCTATTGTGATGGTGGCCATTTCCTATATAATTCGTAAAAGGATGTCGGAGTCGCCCGTGTTTTTGAAAGTGAAGGCGGAAGGCAAAATATCGACCAACCCTTTGAAAGAAAGTTTTGGTGAAAAATACAATTTCAAATATGTGCTTTTAGCTTTGTTTGGTGCCACAATGGGGCAGGGAGTTATTTGGTATACAGGGCAATTTTATGCTTTATCCTTTATTCAAAAAGTTTGTAATATTGAGTTTGTTCAATCGAATTATATCGTAGCGATTGCATTGGCAATTGGTACTCCTCTTTTTGTAATATTTGGATCATTATCAGATAGATATGGACGAAAATGGATAATGCTGTCTGGCATATTATTAGGCGTAATTTGCTATCGACCCATTTACGAAAAAATGTTTATCACGGCTGATATTTCTGAGAAAATGAGCAAAGTTAGCTATCAAAAAATAGTAAATACGATACCGAGTTCATTAAATGGCAGTAATGATTCTTTATACATAACTACCACTTCAATTGTATTTGCAGATAGCACCTCTTTTTTAGAAACAAAAAAGGAAACCAAATTTGCTGATAATTCTGAATCAAAAATTGAAGTAAAAAAAGCAACAAATTTAAATAATTCCGATTTTTGGACAATGGTATTTTTAGTAGCGATCCAACTAGTTTTTGTGGCGATGGCTTATGGGCCTATCGCAGCTTTTTTGGTGGAGCTGTTTCCAACCAAAATCAGATATACTTCCATGTCGCTACCCTACCATATTGGTAATGGAATATTCGGTGGTCTGATGCCATTTATGGCTACTTTTTTAGTAGAGATATCAAGAAAGTCAGGTGAATCCCAACCTTATTTGGCGGGTCTTTGGTACCCTATTATTATTGGAGCAGTTACGGTATTTATTGGTGCCATTTTTATTAAAGAGAACAAATCTAAGCATGATTAAAATTCACTTCTTGTTTACAAATTTATCTATAAATAATTGATAATGAATAAATTAAAACGAATTACTTCTATTCCCATTATTGCTTTGGCTTTTTTTGCCGTCTATTGGGGGCTCACTAATGCCATCGAAAAAATAACCGCCGAAAACGCAAAAATGGACGATAAAATGCCTTGGTATATCGTCTTGTTTGTGCTGCTACCTATCACTTTTGGTGGCCTTTCTATTATGGGCTATTATGCGTTTAAGGGTGAATATGATGAGAGTAAAATGTAAAATTAATTGTCTTTATTAAGATCATGAAAATCAATAGTTTCGAAGAATATCAAATACAATACAATAAAAGCGTAGCTGATCCTGAAGGTTTTTGGGCAGAAATTGCCAGTAATTTTTTATGGAAAAAACCTTGGACTAAAACTTTAGAATGGAACTTTGAGCAGCCTTCAATAAAGTGGTTTCAAGGGGGTAAATTAAATATTACAGAAAATTGTATCGATAGGCATTTGGCTGATAAGGGTAACCAAACAGCCATTATTTGGGAGTCCAATGATATTTCGGAGGCTTCTATATCTATCAGCTATCAGGAATTATACCACAAGGTATGCAGTTTTGCCAATGTTTTGAAAAAGAACGGTGCAAAAAAGGGTGATAGAATTTGTATTTATATGCCTATGATTCCAGATTTGGCCATTGCAGTATTGGCCTGTGCCCGTATTGGAGCCATCCATTCTGTTGTTTTTGGTGGATTTTCGGCTCATGCAATTGCTGATCGTATTAATGATGCGCAATGTAATATTGTAATCACTGCTGATGGCGGCTTTCGTGGAGCAAAAGATATACCCCTTAAAGCTATTATTGACGAAGCATTATTGAATTGTGACTCTGTGAAAAAGGTAATTGTCTCAAAAAGGACCAATCTGCCAATCAATATGCTGGCTGGCAGGGATTTATGGTTGGCCGATGAAGTTTTAACTGTTTCCGATGCATGCGAGGCGGAGGAAATGGATGCCGAAGATCCATTGTTTATATTGTATACCTCTGGCTCAACTGGTAAGCCCAAAGGAGTGGTACATACCTGTGGCGGTTATATGGTGTTTACCACTTATAGTTTTGCCAATGTATTTCAATATGAGTCTGGTCAGGTACATTTTTGTACAGCCGACATCGGTTGGATTACTGGCCATTCCTATATTGTATATGGTCCTTTGGCCTATGGAGCTACTTCGCTGCTGTTTGAAGGAGTGCCTACCTATCCCGATGCCGGTAGGTTTTGGGATATAATTGATAAGCATAAAGTAGATATTTTTTATACTGCTCCTACTGCCATACGCTCTTTGATGAGCTTTGGTGACGCTGTTTTAGAGGGTAAGGACCTCTCTTCATTGAAAGTATTAGGCTCAGTAGGTGAGCCGATTAATGAGGAAGCTTGGCATTGGTATGACGAACATATTGGTAAAAAACAATTGCCAATTGTTGATACTTGGTGGCAAACTGAAACTGGCGGTATCATGATTACTCCAATAGCTGGCATCACTCGAACTAAGCCTACTTTTGCCACACTTCCTTTGCCTGGAGTTCAACCTATTTTGGTAGATGAGAAGGGCGATGAGATTACTGGGAATAATGTTTCAGGAAATCTTTGTATCAAATTCCCTTGGCCTTCGATTATACGCACTACCTATGGTGATCATGAGCGTTGTAAATTGACTTATTTTTCAACTTATAAAAACCTTTATTTTACAGGTGATGGCTGCTTGCGTGATGAAAACGGCTATTATAGAATCACGGGTAGGGTGGATGATGTAATTAATGTCTCTGGGCATAGAATTGGTACCGCAGAAGTAGAAAATGCGATTAATATGCATGATAATGTGGTGGAGAGTGCAGTGGTGGGTTATCATCACGACATTAAAGGCCAAGGAATATGGGCCTATGTGATTTGCAATCACGTCCCCGAAAATATTGAGAGTATCAAAAAGGAAATAATGGCGATTGTTGCCACAGAGATTGGTGCCATTGCTAGGCCTGATAAAATTCAGATTGTAACTGGCCTGCCTAAAACTCGTTCGGGCAAAATCATGAGAAGAATACTAAGGAAAATTGCAGAAGGTGATACCAGTAGTTTAGGTGATATCAGTACATTATTAGATCCAAATGTGGTTCAGGAGATTATAAAGGGCAGTATTTTATAAAATTATAAGGCCTGAACCTTATAATCATCAATTATCAGGTCTAAACCTTATAATAACTAAATTATCAGGTCTGAACCTTATAATTTGTAATTATAGCCGCTAAAAGAATAAGATTGTCTGGCAAAGATGAAAATATTAAAAAGTGATTACCTCCTTGTTAGAAAATGTTCAATTATGCCATTTCGATATCAATTGGGGTGTGAGCAAAATGGCTCATCAATTATTAAAAATAACGTTTAGATTAAATTTAATTCTCTCAAATCAATAATTTCACAATTTCAAATTTTATCCCCTACCTTTGCAACAGCTTTAGGTGTCATGTTCTTGTCTGATAAAGAAATATTGACTTAATAGGGAACCCCGTTGAAATCGGAGACTGTCCCCGCAACTGTAAGGTTTTTCAAAAAATTACTAATCAATCTGCATCGCCACTGATTTTAATCGGGAAGGCCAATTAGTAAAAACCGAGTCAGGAGACCTGCCAAAGGCAATTCTTGCAATTGTGTACGGATGGATGCACAAAAGTGAGCGATAGATTATTATTCATTTCCCAATCAAAAATTAATAGGGAAAAATCAAAAAAATCATGTTTATTACAATCAAAAAAAGTCTTTTTGTAGGATTATTCCTGTTTTCAATCAATGGGATGAGTCAAACTATGCTCAATGAAGTGGTGGTTACAGCCAATAAAACGGAGCAAAAACTATCACAAACTGGTAAAGTTATGACGGTGCTTTCTGACTCTGTTTTGCAAAAATT
>JAZKGO010000198.1:0-2821 GCA_040385875.1 Bacteroidota bacterium | reverse complement strand
TATAAAGCAATTACTTTCTTTGATGATATTGATCCACAAATTGATCCACCGAAATTATTGAAGCCATTAAAAATTGAAAAAATAAAAAAAAGAATCCTTGAGGCCATGCAAAAGCCTTCCAAAATTTTCAAATAATCTTTTTGATTTGTTGCCTTTAATGTTTATTGGATAAATAAGGGTACTGTTTTTAGTTTTTTTTCCTAATTTTAGAGAAAACTCTAAAACTATATAAATGCAAGCTTCAAGAAGAACTTTTATCAAAAGTGCAGGTCTATCTGGCCTTAGTTTAGGACTTATTTCTGAAATTGATTTTCTAAAAACAAGTCCAACTACTAATCTACCTCGTGGCATTGCAGAAGCAGAAGGCTTTGATTCACAAGGTATTATCAATTTTTTAGATGGCATAAAAGCTTCAGGCTTAGAATGGCACAGCTTTATGTTGGTGAAAAATGGAAAAGTTATTTCTGAAGCCTGGTGGAAGCCTTTTGAATCGCAAAATAAGCATACAATGTACTCCCTTTCCAAAAGTTTTACGAGTACTGCCATTGGCCTTATGCTAAAAGAAAGAAGCGTCTCCATTCATACACCTGTTGTTCAATTTTTTGCCGAATCTTTGCCTGAAAAAGTGTCTGATAATCTCAATCAGATGACCATCAAGCATTTACTCACCATGAATACTGGCCACGATACAGATACGATGCCCGCATTAAGGGCCAAAAATGATACACAAACTTGGGTAAAATCCTTTTTAGAGCATCCCGTAATTCATCAACCAGGAAGTCATTTTTTATATAATACTGGGGCTACTTATATGCTGGGAGCTATTTTGCATAAAGTTACTGGCCTCACTTTGGAAGCATATCTGCAACCACGACTCTTTGCACCACTTAATATTACTGGGTACGATTGGGAAAAAAGCCCGCAAGGATTGAATACCGCTGGTTATGGATTGCGAATAAGCACCGAAGACATTGCAAAATTAGGCCAGTTATATTTGCAAAAAGGTAAATGGAATGGCAAACAAATATTACCAGAAGGTTGGACCGACGAAGCCTCCAAAAAACAAACTAGCTCTCAAGCTGGCGACAATGACTGGGCACAAGGCTATGGTTACCAATTTTGGCGCTGTAAGCCAGGTTTCTATCGGGGGGATGGTGCCTATGGCCAATTTTGCATGGTAATGCCCGAGTACAATACCGTATTGGCGATGACTTGTGAGAGTTTCAACCTTCAAAAAACAATGGATGTAGCTTATGAAAATTTACTGCCTGCCATCTCTCTTAAAAAATTACCCAACAATGTTGAATTGCAAACCAAAACAACATCTGAAATTGCAAAATTGAGTTTAGCCACCCCAAAAGGCAACACCAGTTCGCCATTGATGTCTAAATATTCAGATAAAGTATTTGACGTTTCGGAAAACAAATATGGCTTAACAGCAATTGGATTTGGCCTGTTTGCAGATGCAGGTGTGTTGAGAGTTAATTATGGAAATGGAGTGGAGAAAATAGGTTTTGGCTGGGAGAAATGGAAGGTTAATCCCAATAAAAGAAAAAATCCATTCCCTATGGTGAATTCCAATACTACAGTGCTCTCAAGAATCGCCAGCACTGCTACTTGGCTGAATGACAATACCTTACAAATAAATTTTAAATTTGTAGATCAAGTGCATGGCGATAAATTAACCTGTGTATTTAATGACAATAACGTATCGATAACCTTGATAAATTCGGTATCTGAAAATACAAAAAACAATCCAGATAAAAGAGAAAAAATCATTGGAAATATGATTTCGTAAGTTTTTTAAAACCATTTTATTACCCTAAAACTCCTCAAATTCTATGAAAAGCAAATTTATTTTATCAATATTTTTTGCATTGACCTCAATTTCAATTTATTGTCAATTTCTTGGAGATAAAAAACCAATCTCAGAACCTTTGGTCAAGCATATTTTTACAGCTGATCCTTCCGCCCATGTTTTCAATGGTAAAATTTATATTTATCCTTCCCACGATATTGAATCGCCCACCTCACAAAATGACGATGGTGGCCATTTTGACATGAAAGATTTCAGAGTTTTATCAATGGATTATATCGGAGGCAAGGTAACAGACCATGGCATTGCTTTGGATATCAAGGATGTAGTATGGGCCAAGCGCCAAATGTGGGCACCTGATGCCGCATATAAAAATGGCACTTATTATTTATATTTTCCGGTGAAAGATAAAGAGGATATTTTTAGAATTGGAGTGGCTACCAGCAAAAAACCCACAGGGCCATTTAAGGCTGAACCCGAGCCTATGCATGGGAGTTATAGTATCGATCCAGCCATCTTTAAAGACACAGATGGCCGTTATTTCATGTATTTTGGGGGTATATGGGGTGGGCAATTGCAGTGGTGGAATGGCAATGAATATTTGGGTGCGATGGCCAACCCTGCCAAAGGTGAAAACGCCCGCCTGCCTAGAGTGGCTCGAATGGATGCGGACATGAAAAATTTTGTCGAAGATGTTCAAGAGATTCAACTTTTGGATGAAAATGGGCAACTTTTCAAAGAAGATCAAAACGATAAACGCTTTTTTGAGGGGGCTTGGATGCATAAGTATAAAGGAAAATATTATTTCAGCTATTCGACTGGCGATACTCATAACATTTGCTATGCAATTGGCGATAGTCCGTATGGTCCTTTTAAATATAAAGGGATTCTGTTAAAACCAGTTTTGGGATGGACGAACCATCATTCTGTAATCCAATTCAAAAGTAAGTGGTATTTGTTTTATCATGATGTGCAGCTTTCAGGTAAAACGCACCTCCGTAATGT
>JAZKGO010000197.1:3039-6652 GCA_040385875.1 Bacteroidota bacterium | reverse complement strand
TCTGGCAATGAATCGAGACCGTCTTTAAAGCCAGAAATACCAGCAAATTTTTCAACATAACTATACCAAGGGGCCACATCATTGTATCGAATGGGCCAGTCGACAGCGAAACCGTCACGAGCGGGGCCTTCAAAATCGAATTGGCTCCAACGCTGTGTTTGGCGAGCCCAAAGCAGCGATTTACCACCTACCTGATAGCCACGAATCCAATCAAAAGGTTTTTCTTGTACATAGGGATGTTCAGCATCTTTCACAAAAAAATGTTCGGTACCCTCATACATCGCATAACATTTACTAGCGATTGGATTGGCGTCACGTACAGCCTTTGTAAGTTGATTGCGGTGTTCAAAATCCCATGGCATATTCATGGTAGTGGGGTAGTCCACAATGTGTTTTACATCACGACCACGCTCAAGTACTAAAGTACGTAATCCTTTGCCTGTAAGCTCTTTAGCAGCCCAGCCACCTGAAATTCCAGAGCCTATTACAATGGCATCATAGCTGCGTGATTTTTGAGAATCAATATGGATATAGGTCATATTCTAAAAAAATGTAAAATTTAAAAATGGGATTAAATATCGAACAGTGAATTTTGAATTATAAGCTCTTTACTTGACTTATCACTCATCACTTCACAGGTACACATGCATTCCAACGGGCAGGCGCCCATTCGTATTTTAGTATATTCACCATTACATACTCGCTTTTCATGTAACCGTCGATTGTCATTCGTTTCATTTGACCATAAAAAGCTTTCAAATCAGCATCTGTCGATTTTTCTAGACTTTTCAAAAAAGCCAATTTTTTGTCAGGGGAAAGGTCGGTATATTTACTGCCCTGAGTAGATTTTGACAAATCATCTGCTTTTTTCAAGTTAGCAATCAATTTTGTTTCGGCTTCTTTGCCTTGGCAGTCAGTTACTATTTTTTGGATAAGCTTATGTACACCCAACGATTTTGCACCTGGGGTTTTAGTTTCAGGCAATATGGTATCCACAATTTCGGCCAAAAGCGCATCATCTGAAGTCGAAAAATTCAGACTATTGGAAAACGAATCTTGATTCCAGCCTTCCGCCCATGAGGGCATAGTCACTATGCCACCAAAGCCAATAGCGACAGTTTTTAAGAGGTTTCTTCTTTGCATTTTTTATAATATTTAACTATTTCAAAGATAATCAATCGATTTTTGAAACTTGTGTGTGACTGTCGGTTTAAAACTTAGACTAACAAATTTGCTTTTTCATAATATTTGCAAAATCCTTTCAGTTCACAAATTTCGCATTTAGGTTTACGAGCGATGCAAAGATATCTTCCATGCAAAATAAGCCAATGGTGGGCTTTTGGAATCAGCTCTTTATCAATATTAGCCACTAATTTTTTCTCGACTGCAAAAGGCGTGGTAGCTGTTTTTGGTACTAGTCCTAGCCGATGTGAGACCCTAAAAACATGCGTATCCACTGCCATGGCTGGCTGATTATATATAACAGAAGCGATTACGTTGGCGGTTTTTCGGCCCACTCCTTGCAACTTTTGTAAGTTTTCAATAGTTGATGGTACTTCTGACCCAAATTCGTCGACCAATTTTCTGGCCATGGCTAATAAATGTTTGGCTTTGTTATTGGGGTAGGAAACGGACCGGATATAACTGAAAACTTCCTCAAAAGTGCTGGCTGCCAAAGATTCAGGAGTAGGATATCTGTCAAAAAGAGCTGGAGATATTTGATTGATGCGTTTATCAGTACATTGCGCCGAAAGTATTACGGCAATCAATAGTTCGAATGGAGAATTGTAATGAAGTTCCGTTTCGGCTATTGGAAAATGAGTGGTGAAATATTCAACAAGGCCTTTATAACGCTCTTTTAAAGTCATTTTATTTTAAAGTATTTGCAAAAATACTTTAAAAATCGTTGTGCTGAATGTTTAAAAATAAATTTAGATTTTCAGACTTTTTTTTACTTCGGTAAGTTGAAGGAAGACCATTTAAATAGATACTCTGAATTAAAGTCATGCTTTATTTTACACTAATTTGATTCAAAAAGAAGTAAATTTTGCAAATACGAAGCGTTGGAATCGGTGGGAAGCCCGCTAAGTCTATCACACAATCCGATAGTTATTTTCTGCAATTAGGCCTAAGTGCTTTAGTTGAATTCGATAGATTGAAAGAACTCTATCAACTATTCCCCAATGAAGCAGAATCGCTAAAAACTTACTTGAAAAAAGAAAAACTATCAACAAAAAAATAATAGGATTTGATTGAAATAATTAAGTTTGCAATCAAGAAAAATGACAATTCAGCTTACCAATCGATAGAAATTGCAAAGCAACCATAAAATTTCGACCGATTAGGACGGTTCGAAATTTGATAGCAGATAATTTTGTAGAAAACATTAAATCAAACATAAAATGAAATTTACCTCAACCTTAATAATTCTATTGATTAGCTTAAGCAATCTGATTGCTCAGCGCAATGTAACCAATGCCAACGACTCCAATACACCGCTTCATTTGTTAAGGCCTGACTACCCTATTAATTACGGAATACCAAAAATAGAGGAAGTAAAAAGTGCATTAGAGAAAATACATAATTATCTAAATCAGGTGACACCTGCCGAGTTTACCAATTCAAAAACTGGAGAGTCATTTACCGATTTATCAAAAATTGATGAAAATACGGCTCTAAAAAAAGGCGATTTCAGAATAGTGAGTTATGAGTGGGGTGTCACTTATGGGGCTATGTTACTGGCCAGCCAAGCTACTGGCGACGGTAGATATAAAGAATATGCAGATAAAAGACTTGAATTTATTGCCAATGCGGCACCCCATTTCAAAAAAACTGATGATGCCACCGCAGATTGGGCAACAAAAGGCCCATTAAAAGGCTTAATCACCCCGCATGCTTTGGATGACTGTGGGGCCATGTGCGCTGCCATGATAAAAGCTACTTTAGCGGGCAACAAGTCTGATTTTAAACCACTTATTGATAATCATATCAATTATATTTTGAATAAAGAACATCGCCTCAAAGATGGCACATTGGCAAGAAATAGACCTCAACCTAATACTATATGGTTGGATGATATGTTTATGGGCTTGCCAGCTTTAGCTCAGATGGGTAAGCTCACTGGCAATGCAAAGTATTATGACGAAGCGGCCAAGCAAGTACTACTTTTTGCCGATAAAATGTTTAATAAACAAAAAGGGGTTTATATGCATGGTTGGGTCGAAGGCATGGTGGAGCATCCTCAATTCCATTGGGGAAGAGCCAACGGCTGGGGTATACTTACCAAAGTAGAGTTGCTGGAAGTATTGCCATTGAACCATCCTGCCAGACCAAAAATATTGAATTTGTTAAAAGCACATATAAAAGGGTTGACTAGTTACCAATCTGGCTCCGGCTTTTGGCATCAATTATTGGATCGTGAGGATTCTTATTTGGAAACTTCTTCCACAGCCATATATACATTTGCAATGGCCAGAGCCATCAACCGTGGTTGGATTGACCCCATTGCCTATGCACCCATGACGCTTTTGGGATGGAATGCATTAGCCACTAAAATTACTGAACAAGGGCAAGTCGACGGGACCTGTGTGGGAACAGGAATGGGATTTGATCC
>JAZKGO010000197.1:0-2939 GCA_040385875.1 Bacteroidota bacterium | reverse complement strand
AGGCTTTCCACTTCAATCGGGGCTGGACAAATATTTTTCTGGCACTTAAAGACAGTCAAACCAACGCAGGAGGGGTTAACCCACAATGGAATTGCCCTCCTGCGTTATATGAAAGTATTTATAAACACTTAAATTACTGTTTCCCAATTCAAGGATAAGCTCCGCCGTCGGTAGATTTTATCAGGCTGAAATGGCCGATAAAAACATACCAACGACAACTGGGAATGGAACTTGAGAGAAATGTGGATTGAATGCCCCGATGGCCACAAACTGAAAATAGGCAATAATACTGATTATATTTAAATATATTATCATGCTAAAAAAGACATTATTACTTATATTTTGGATTTACCTTTTTACAAATTATACCCGTGCCCAAGTCAACCAACAGCTTGCACAAGAGTACTTTAAAGAAGCTCAATCTCTTTGTGAAAAAGATAATGGCCAACTTTGGGGTGTACCAATTTGTGGTTCCATGGTAATTTACGATAGGCAAACCAAAACCATTGCTACCAGCAAAGCAGAGCCCAATACTCCCCGTCCAAATTTACTTGGCTTGCTGAATGCTCCTATTCAATGGGGCGGGGAAACTTGGATAGCCTATATGTGGAGCGATGTGGTAAATAGAAAACCAAGAGAACGCAAAGAGCTATTTCTACATGAAATGTTTCATAGCGTACAACCACAACTTAAACTGGGTGCTGCTGCAGGTACTCCCGAACACTTGGATGCAAAAGATGGGCGATATTGGATGCGATTGGAATGGAAAGCACTTGAGCAAGCACTCAAACAATCGGGCAAGAGAAGAAAAATCGCCTTGGCAGATGCACTCGCATTTCGCAAGGCTCGTCGCACTATTTTCAAAGCAAATTTAGAAGATGAAAGAGGTCAGGAAATCACCGAAGGACTCGCTGCATATACGGGCACAAAACTGGCAGCAGAAACTAATGCCGAGGCCTTACGAAGTGCTATAGATTTACTTATTGGTGCAGAGGCCACAGCAGCCGAGGCAAGTTTTGTCCGCACATTTGCTTATGTTTCAGGCCCTGCTTATTGTGTATTGCTTGATGAAGTGTCTCCAAATTGGAGAAAAACTCTGCTTAACACAGATGATTTTGGTTATCTATTAATGAAATCTCTAAAGATAAAACCTTACAATGATGCAAACAAAGTAGCTCAGAAATACGGTAGTAAAGAAATACTATTGTCTGAAGAAAAACGGGAGAAAGAACGCCAAGATCTAGTCAATGATCTGCACAAGAAATTCGTAGATGGTCCTTTACTTATTTTCCCATCTGGAAACCATAGTTTTGATTCTAGGGGTGCAGTTTCGCTTCAGAGCGTTGGCACCATTTATTTTGGTCCTTTTCGAGCTTCAGGGCCATGGGGTAAGCTAGAAGCAGAAAAAGGGGTGCTTGTAACAACAGATGGCAGCTCTCGCAGGGTAGCTGTTCCAATAAAGCAAGACAATTCAACTTATAATGGAGATGGCTGGACACTGAAAATAAATGAAGGATGGCAAGTAAAGGAAGAAAATAAAAAAGGTACTTACATTTTGGAAAAGAAATAAAAAACTCAAATCATATTTTATGAGCAATTTCAATCAATTATTAATGGAGGCCGTACAAGCCTCAAATCTTAAAGAGGTGAGTAAATTATTAAAAACGGTGCAGATATCAATTATATTGACCCAGTTGTCATTTGTATGTTTTTATCGGCTTTTTCAGCCTGATAAAAACTACCAACGACAGATAGACACTCGAATTTGCTTTTAATAAATGTTACGCAAGATAAACTCACACCAACAAGTCCCTCACAACCTTCCCATGCACATCAGTAAGTCTATATCTTCTTCCCTGGTTTTTAAAGGTTAATCTTTCATGATCTATTCCCATTTGATGCAAAAGAGTGGCCTGAAAGTCATGCACATGTACTGGATTTTTGATAATATTATAAGAAAAATCATCCGTTTCTCCGTAACTGAACCCTGCTTTGACACCTGCACCCGCCATCCACATGCTGAAACACCGAGGGTGATGATCTCGCCCATAATCAGTATCGGTAAGTTTACCTTGTGAATAAACCGTTCGGCCAAACTCACCTCCCCAAATCACTAAAGTATCCTCCAATAGCCCCCTTCTTTTCAGATCAACTATTAAGCCAGCAGTGGCTTGGTCGGTTGCAAGGCATTGATTTTCAATGGCTTTCGGCAAACCACCGTGCTGATCCCAACCTTGATGGTAAAGCTGTACAAATTTTACATCCTTTTCCAAAAGCTTTCTTGCGAGCAAACAATTGGCAGCAAAAGTGCCTTGGTCTCTACTGTTTGGGCCGTACAAATCAAATACTTCGTCTGATTCGCCAGCAATGTCCATTACCTCTGGGACGGAAGTTTGCATGCGAAAAGCCATTTCGTATTGATTGATGCGAGCTTCAATTTCAGGGTCGCCGATGGTTTCATTTTGTAGTTGGTTGAGTTTTTTCAAATAGTCCAACATCTCACGGCGGTCAGCTCCATCATAGCCTTCAGGATTATTCAAAAAAAGTACTGGGTCTTTCCCAGATCGAAACTGAACTCCTTGGTGCTCCGTTGGTAAAAATCCGTTTCCCCAAAGTCGGGCATAGAGTGGCTGATCTTTCCCTCCATCTTTGGAAACTAAAACGATAAATGAGGGCAAATTTTTGTTTTCCGAGCCTAGGCCATAGCTGATCCATGAACCAATAGAGGGCCTTCCTGGCAGTTGGTTGCCCGTTTGAAAAAAAGTAATGGCGGGGTCGTGATTGATATGTTCAGTATAGAGCGATTTTACAATGCAAAGCTCATCCACTACTTTGGCAGTATGTGGCAATAAATCAGATACCCAAGTGCCATTTTTTCCATGTTGTTTAAAACCAAAAATCGATGGGGCAATGGGTAGGCTACTTTGGTTGGCACTCAT
>JAZKGO010000196.1:35065-37281 GCA_040385875.1 Bacteroidota bacterium | reverse complement strand
GTTCAAAATGAATTAAAAGAGTTGAAAGAAAAGTTATTGGGGCTCAATGATTGAAAGGAGTATTTAGATATTTTCAATTTTGAAATATCCGATATTCTACATTAGTTAAAACACTCTCCTGTTAATCAGGTATTTATATGTTTTTAGTTTTTAATTGAGGTAATGAAGTAGTTCTTTCGTCTTGATAGTGAACAACTCTTTTTCTAAAAAATGCTTTATCAGTAAATGAGCGGGCTATTTCTTTTATTTTTTCATCAAAATCATCAGTTCCGTCTCACCTTTCGTAGTATTTAATTATAATTTTCTCGCAATTTTCGTGCTCAAAAATGGTTTTTAATAATACTCTATCGGACTGGCCACAAGAATGACCCATAATAATTACTTCATACTTGTCATCCTCGATAAATGATAATAATTTGGAATAGTAAGGCGTTTTTAAATAGGCAAAGGATTTGATGAATTCCAAAAATCTATCATCCTTACAACTTTCCATTGGTAAATAATGTTCCTCTTTTTCATCCCCAAAGCCAAAAATGAGTGGATTTTTTTTAGTATCTCTCAAATCTCCATGTATATAATTTAATTCTGATATATGATGATCTTTTAAAAAGCTATTATACATTTCTGGAGTTGCAGTATAATTAAAATTTAAAATACAAATAGGTTTAATTATTAGCTTTTGTAAGAAGTTTTCATTTTCATTTAAATATGGCTTTGCTATATTCAAGAAAACGTCCTGTAATGCTTCTATAGAAACATTGGTATCAATATTTTCATTCAAATATGTTTTTAATAATTCTCTTATTTGTTCAAAGTCAGAATTTAAAGCTTCTATCGATTTAAATTCTAAAGGTGATAATTTGTTCTTAAACAACTTAATAAGTATATCATAATATTCATTTTCAATATCTACCCAAATATTATTATTTTTAAATAGCAAGTGCCTAAATAAATTATTCTTAATGCCAATACCATGTCTATTAAATGCTGATTTATATTGCATTAAAATTTCATTTCCTAATATTGCACTTGGCTCTTTTTGTAAAGAGTGATAGTTTGGGTTTTTATCGAAAAAATAATTTTTGAAATCAACCAATGATTTTGAAATAAAAACATCAAGTTCAGTTTCAGTTTTTGTCTCAAATATTGGGGGAAAATCCAAAATTCCAAGAGTTGGAGGCGTGCCTATTTTACTTGTACTTTCACTTTGCTTAATCCATAGTTTATAATTCTTAAATTCAGTAGTTAAGACCCAAAGCATAAAATCATGATAACCAGTTTTAAGTCCATGTGCCAAATCAAAACCATTGCCAATGATTATCAGTTTGTTAGGTTCTCTTAGTTCAGTTTTTCTTCGACTATTTTTTCCATATTTTCTATATTTCCGTTTTCACTCAAAACTAAACCCCTTATATGCGAGGTATTCAGTAGATAAATCGAACATTTTTAGTTTGATTTTGCCGCTTTTTGGAGACTGGTAGATTGCAAACTCTATAAATTTGAAATAAAGTTAATTAATATTACCTTTGAACATGATTTCGATAGAAACTAAAAATATTATCAAAAGAAAATTAAGTGCTTATCATCCAACTTTAATTGGTTTGTTTGGATCTTATGCTCGAAATGAAGAATCACAAAATAGTGATATTGACATCTTAATTGATTTAAAATCAAAAATAAACCTTTTGGAATTGATTGGCCTTGAGCAAGATTTATCTGAAGCATTGGGTAAAAAAGTAGATTTAGTTACTTTCAGGTCTGTAAATCCACAATTAATGTCATATATTCAAAAAGATCTATTATTAATTGATTGATGGATAAAAATCCTTTGATATTTATAGTACATATTCTGGATTGCATTTCAAATATTAAAAATTATACTTTGGATTTTACTGAAGAAGATTTTTTAAGAAATAAAATGGTTCAGGATGCAGTGATTAGAAATTTTGAAATTATTGGCGAAGCTACAAAACAAATCCAAGTTGAATTTAGAGCCAAATATCCAAATATTGAATGGAAGAGAATAGCCGGATTGAGAGGTAAATTAATTCATGACTATATTGGAGTTGATTTATGGGCAGTTTGGGCAGTAATTGAAGATTTGCTGCCTGAATTAGAAGATAATATTAATTCGATAATTAGATTAGAAAGTTAAAATTTATAATATTCATCCCTATTTTACATTAAACTGTAGTCGGCAAACTTGACTTATCCCA
>JAZKGO010000196.1:25641-34965 GCA_040385875.1 Bacteroidota bacterium | reverse complement strand
GATTAAATAAATGGATAGATTTGTTTGCCAATGATAGTAAAAAACCGACTAATGATAAAATCAGAATATTTTTTATGGCCTAAAGAGTTTAAATAAATATATCTAGCAATCCTAAACCCCTACAACTATGGAACCGTTACCAATTAGAACTTCCGAAATATATTTTTCTGCTGACTTTTGGGAGGTAAACAAACCTGAGCATGTTGATTTTTACAGAGATGGAAAAGGCTTTAAAATAAAGCCCAGCGGATCAGATATAAGCTTAGTCTTAAAAGGAACATTTCGTTTTGAAAAGAACAGTTTTGAGAGATTTTTTGGATTACATATAGAGCCAATCATGCATTTGAGAAAAGGTGATGAGGCCAGTATTTCTCTTCAAGTTGTTTCACCTGCTAACCATAAAGGAAAAGACGATGATTGCAATAAGGAAATACTAGCTGGTGTATGGTACAAATATCAAATTAAAGAAGAAGAAATGGAAACCTGTAAAGCTGAATCGACCGATAAAGAAAGAGGGAGAAATAGTTCCGTAAGTTTAGGGCCTGATAAGTTTAAAGCCTACTATAATGCCGATATCAAAATAAGATTTGATGTGACCACCCAAAATGGGAATAGCCGATTTCAAATCGATAGATTAGCCGTATATTCCTTTAAAAGGCTGATAAATTTTCAAACCAGATCAGGTGGTGTTGGTGGACCCTCAACCTAATAACATTCGTTACTGTGAAAGTGCAGTTGATTGTTCTCTTAATTTTGATTGCAAATCCTACTTCATGGGGGCAAATGCCCCCTTTTCTGTTTCATCAAAAGATTGACTCCCTTTTAAAAATTGAAAATAATGAGCTCAAGCTGAGTCAATTAAATAGGCTAATTCCTTTTTCGAAATCCCTCAATGACAGCTCAAAGGCAATTCTTTTGACAAGAATAGCCAATACCCAAAGAAAATTACAAGAAAAATCGAAAGCGCTACAATCAGCCAATCAAGGATCTTTTTACCTAAACAAAATTCAGAAGCAAAAGTCCATAGCCCTCTCATTGGCAGCTTATGAAATAGCCGCTTGTCATCATGTGAATTCACTTTATATGGATGCTTTAAAATATTATGAGTTATCCACAAATTTTTCGCCTGATAGCCTGCGTATAGCTTATTGCTATAAATTGATGGGTGACATTAATGGGGAGTTAGGCGATCATGAAAACCAATTTATCTATTTAAATAATTCAAAAAAGTATCTTGGAGCTCCTAATAATAAATATTCCCTTGCCTGTGATATTTATAATTCAATCGGACTTTTTTATCTAAACTCTAATAATCCGAAAGCATCCTATTCTTATTTCCAAAATTCTTTAGAATTTTATCGAAAATCGAATGATAACGGAAACAATTCTTACCTTTTGGCCAACGCTTATTTAAATTTAGGGACTACCTATAACGATTTGCATGAGGTTTCAAATGCAGAACAATTCTACTTAAAAGCTATTCAGTTTTATGAGAAAAACGGTCAAAAAGAACTAATTCTCGAAAATGGGTACACTAATTTATTATTCACCAACCTCGTACATAAAAATTGGGATAAGAGTCTTTTCTGGCAAAAAAAAGCAGAAAAGCTTATGGATGAATTGGACTTACCGCAAAAAAGCCTTGCCAGAGTAAAAATCTATAATAATTCAGGCTATTTATTTTATAATCTGAAAAATTACGAAAAAGCCCTTTTCTATTTTAAAAAAGCCATTGATTCATTTTCTCAGCTAAACCCTAAAAAACCAAATTTCGATATAATAAGAAATAGGATTACTGCATTTGACTTATTTGGGGATGTGGCAGATTGTTATTTGGCCAATTTCAAACAAAATGGTGGTGAAAATAATATTAATCAGTCGCTTTTGTTTTACTCTTTTGCTGATCAACTCCTTGACCGCATGCGACAAGAACAACAAGGGATGCAATCTAAAACTTTTTGGCGGGAGCATGGCCGTAGCTTATATGAAATGGCGATTGAAGCATGCTATTTGACTAAGGATTATAATAAGGCCTTTTATTATTTGGAAAAATCAAGATCAATGTTGCTTTTGGACGATTTGAAAGAAAATAATGCTCGAAAATTACTTTCGAAAGAAACGCAACAAAGAGAAAAAAGCTTTCAAAAAAAATTGATCCAACAGCAAATTCAGTTAGAAAATTTTTCGGATCAATCTACTGAATATCAGAATATTATAAGTGAAATAGGCAATACAAAACTGAGTTTTAATAAATTTAAACTGGATATTGAAAAGCAATATCCTGAATATTTTTCGATCAAATACAAAGAACATTTTAATGATTTGAGGAGCCTCCGAGAATATTTGAAAAAATCGGGACATCAAGCCTTTGTAGCCTACTTTATGGGTGATAGTGCCACCTTTGCCATGTCTATTACACAAAAAGATACTAAATTATTGAAGCTTCCGAAAATTGACTCAAACCAAACCAAAGAATTTCTGAATAATTGTGCTGACTTAAGTTATCAAATTAATCATTATTCAGGATTTATCAAAAGCTCAAATTTGATCTATAATCATTTAGTAACCCCATTGAATTTACCAAAAGGCCGTATAATTATTTCAAATGATGGTCAATTTATTCCTTTTGAATCAATGTCTAAGTCAGCTCAAAAAGCCAATTATTTAGTAAATGATTTTGCGATTAGTTACGTTTACTCCGCCAATTTTCTTTTACAAAGTTTAGAGAAGGAAAGAAATATGAGCTGGAAAAATAAATTATTGAAAGTATTTAACCAAAATAACTTCTTGGGCGTAGCACCTATTCATTTTGATAAGTCACTTAATGTGAATGACTTAGTAAAGTCAGAAAAATCAATTAAAAATATTAAATCAAATTATTATGGAGAATTGTTGCTCAATCAAACAGCCAATAGTTCAGAATTCCTCACACAATTTCCAAAATTTGAATTAGTTCAAATATACACCCATGCCAATGCTGATACCACTCAAAAAGAGCCAATTTTTTACTTACAGAATGAGAAAATAAGGGTTTCAGAAATATTACAAAATGAAAAGATCAATACTAAACTAATTGTACTTTCAGCTTGTAAAACAGCTTATGGGAGAAATATAAAAGGGGAAGGTGTTTTTAGCTTATCAAGAGGGTTTTCAGCTTTAGGAATCCCTTCATTGATTACCACTTTATGGTCTGTCGATGAAAAAGCCACTTATCAGATTACAGAGCTTTTTCATAAAAATCTAAAAGAGGGCTATTCTAAAGATTTAGCACTTCAAAGGGCTAAAATAGCCTATTTAAAGGAATCCAATAATAACAGATTCTCCAATTTATGGGCCTCCACTATCTTAATAGGCGACACTTCACCAATTGAAAATATTTATTCAAATTGGCTTATTTTATTTATGCTTTTCTTTTCAATAATTTCATTAATATTCCTTTATGAAAAATATAAATAACTGATTGAAAGCTATTTGGAACAATATTAGATTATTTTCCTTTGTACAACAAACTCAAAACACAAATGGCCGAGTCGCTTTGGCAAAGGCTTTTTTCCAATAATCACTGAAAAGATTATCCTCTCTGACGCCTTTACTGGTGGAAGAATGTATAAATAGAATACTTTGTGGTTGTGATATCTCAGTTACCAATCCTACATGACTTATTTGGTTGTTGCTTTTGGCGGTTCTAAAAAAAACTAAGTCCCCAATTTGAAGATTATCCATCTCAATTTCCTCTCCAATTTCCGCTTGTTTATAGCTTATTCTTGGCATTGAAAACCCAATATTTTGACAGACAGTGTATATCAAACCAGAACAATCCATACCTTCTTCGTCCACACCACCAAACTTATAAGGTACTCCCATATAGTTGCGGGCGAGGTTAATCAATTCATTGGCTTGGGTGAAATTTTTAGTTTTTGTGACTTTTGAAGATTTTGCCGATTTAGTTTCAACTTTGTGGGTATGAGAGTCAATTGAGGATTTATTTTTACGAAATATTTTACATGAACTAATTGTAAATGAGATAATTAGCAATAAAAATAGCCACTTGTTCTGAGGGAAAAGTTTAATATCAATATTTTGCCAATTCATCATTTATCGTTTATCATTAAAAACTAAAATCCCTTCATTGTCAAAGCGATTCTTTTTCTGGCGATATCTACTTCAACTACTTTTACTTTCACTTGTTGGTGTAGTTTAACCGCCTCATTTGGATCAGAAACAAACTTATTGGCTAGTTGCGAAATATGTACTAAACCATCTTGCTTTACTCCAATATCCACAAAAGCTCCAAAAGCAGTAATATTAGTGACAATACCTGGCAAAATCATTCCCTCATGAAGGTCGTCAATTTTGCGAACCGAATGATCAAATTCAAAAGCTACCAATGACTGTCGTGGATCAAGGCCCGGCTTTTCCAGTTCTTTCAAAATATCCTGTAAAGTATGCATTCCCTTTTCTGGACTCACATATTTTTGAAGGGCAATTTGCTTTCTCAGGCTATCTTTTTCCACCAAATCCTTTACAGTACAGTGCAAATCTGATGCCATTTTTTCAACGATTCCATAGCTTTCGGGGTGTACCGCCGAATTGTCTAAAACATTTTTACCATTGCTAATTCTCAAAAAACCAGCACACTGTTCAAAAGCTTTTTCACCCAATCGAGGCACTTTTTTCAATTGAGTACGGGTTTTAAAGTCTCCATTTTCTTTTCTGAAATCCACAATATTCTGAGCTATTGATGGCCCTAAACCAGAAATATAGCTTAAAATATGTTTGCTGGCTGTATTAAGGTTCACTCCCACTTTATTTACAGCGCTTATCACTACAGAATCCAACATGTTTTTGAGTAATTTCTGATCCACATCGTGTTGATACTGCCCTACTCCTATTGATTTTGGATCAATTTTAACTAGCTCAGCCAAAGGATCCATCAATCGCCTACCAATCGAAACAGCTCCACGAACTGTTAGATCATGATTGGGAAATTCCTCACGAGCCACCGCAGAGGCCGAATAAATGGAAGCACCTTGTTCAGAAATCATAAATATTTGGATATTTTCCAGTCTCAAGTCTTTGATAAAAGTTTCGGTTTCTCGACCAGCAGTTGCATTACCAATCGCAATGGCTTCAATATGGTGAGACTTACAAAGATTATAGATGACCTCGCCCGCTTTCACTAGCTCATTTTGACCATTGTGTGGATAAATAACCGTTTCCTTGACTAAGTTTCCATTCTTATCCAACACTACTGTTTTGCATCCTGTTCTAAAACCTGGGTCAATGGCTAATACCATTTTTTGACCCAGTGGAGCTGATAAAAGTAATTGACGCAAATTTTCAGAAAATACTCTTATCGCCTCAATATCAGCCTTTTCTTTCGATAAATTGAAAAATTCAGTTTCCAAGCTTGGCTTTAAAAGCCGATTGTAGGAATCGTCCAAAGCCTCTTTTACATATTTTTTGGGCTCAGGTAAACCCTTCAAAAAAATAAACTCTAGTGCATTAATGGCCTGAGATTCTTCAGGATAAATACTTAGACTTAAAATATTTTCATCCTCTCCACGCCGAATAGCCAACAATCGGTGCGAGGGGATTTTTGAAAGCTGTTCTGAAAATTGAAAATAATCTAAATATTTCTGGCCATCCGCTTCCTTATTTTTCTTGACTTTCGAATAAATATAGGCTCCTTTTTCAAATATTTTTCTAACTGACGCTCTAGCCCGATCATCTTCATTGATCCATTCGGCCATAATATCCTTGGCTCCATTTATGGCATCAGCAACTGTAAGCACCTGACTACTAATATATTGCTTGGCTATCTCAGCAATACCCGTTTGTTTTTGATGGAAAATTAGAATTGCCAGCGGTTCCAAACCCTTTTCAATAGCCACAGTTGCTTTTGTCTTTCGTTTAGGTTTGAATGGCAAATAAATATCTTCTAATTGACTTAAATCATAACTACTTTTCAATTTGGTCAGTAGCTCTGGCGTCATTTTTCCTTGCTCACTAATGGAGGCAATAATCGTTTCCTTTCGTTTTTCAATTTCCTTAAATTTAATCGTCAAACTTCGAATTTCTTCTACTTGGGTCTCGTCCAAACTACCCGTTGCCTCTTTTCGATATCTTGAAATAAATGGAACCGTGGCCCCTTCCTCTAATAAATTAACGGTGGTTTCAACCTGTTTTAATTTAATCCCGCTACTTTGGGCAACTAATTCAATAATATTCATTCAACAAAAGTATTTTAGTTTTGATAATCAATTGGAACGATTAAGCTACCTCTACAACTTTAGATTCGTCCAGATATAACAGTAACATTTTGGGGGTTGGGTATCCCATTTCTTTCAATAAATTACCATAAAGTCTCAATTGACTCATATATTCTGGCCTTGGATGGCCGGTTTTATAATCTATTATAATGGTTTCATTTTTAGAAAAATTAACTCGATCTGGTCTTTGAGTATTGCCATCAGGCAACATGATTTCCATTTCATTTTTGACCAAAAGCCCACTTTCAAAATAAGGCGAAATTTCAGTCAAACTTAGTAAGTCTTCAATTTTCTTTTTAATCGCTTCCTTCTCGTCATTATTCAGAATTCCAGCTATAACAGCCTTATTTATAGCCATTTCAATATCATTTTTACTCAAAATTTCAGACAGAATTTGGTGAACTTTATTTCCTCTTTCCTTATTGAGTGTCTCTTGCTGATTGTCCTTTTGATAATCTGCTAATCTTGGTTTGGCTTTTTTATTAAAGGTATTCCTTATCGATACAGCAGTCATTTGCTTTTCTAGTTTTGAAGCGCTTTGCAACTTTGGTATCCCTAAATTTAAAATATAGTCCTGTTTCGAAAAGTTAAAAACACCTTTGCTCACCAAAAAATAATACAATAAATCACCGACTGTTTGCAGGTTGATTGATTCAAGTTCTGATTTTGATTTCTCCTCCTTGAATTTATGTTTTGAAATAATATACAATTGCTCCTTAGCTCGGGTTAAAGCCACATACAATAAATTGATGGCTTCCAAAAAATGCAATTCGAGTTCATCCTGAAATTGGTCATTGATTGCAGTACGAGATAATTCTTTTTGAGAATTGAGGCTCGCAATCTTTAATTCATTTTGGGTATTATTTTCGATAAATTCCTCATATTCAAGCTCTTCTAAATGAACCCAGATTGAACTGTTGGCCTTCAAGTTGAGAAGCCAATTGGCTTCAGGCAAAATTACCACAGGATATTGCAATCCTTTCGACTTGTGAATAGTGGTTATGGTAATCGCCTTTGCACCTTTGCTAACGATTGATAATTTCGATTTATTCAATTTCCAATATTCAACAAAGTCAAGGATATTGTCCGATTTTTTTAATCTAAAATTGATTACTTCATCTAAAAAAGTAAAAATGTATTCCTGCTCATTTTGATTATCCAACAATTGAAAACTATGAATAAAGTATTCGGCCAGTTCATAAAGTGATAATTTCTTTACTTTTTCTAAATCAATTTCAAAATCATATGATTTGAAATAATTAAATAGTAGACTAATATCTTCATTTTCAACTATTTGATTAATTATTCCTTCATTTGGAGGTATGGCGGCTTTCAGTATACACTGGTGGAAATGACATATAGATTGGTATCGGACCAATTGATTATTATTGGCCATTACTTCCATTAAGTCCATCAAAAAATTCAATGAATTGGAAAAGGAAAGCAAAACGGAATCAGACGAAATGACAGATAACCCATTGTTTTTTAAATAATTAGCAATTGCTTTGGCTACTATTTTCGTTCTGCATAAAATCGCAATATCATTCGACTGATATCCATTTTGGGTGCAATTTTGTATAATTTCCAATATTTTTGGATCCTCAAATTTTGATTTATCTAACGATTCCTCGTTTTCATTCGAATTGCCTTTTTCAACAGGATTGTCTTCCACTTCAGTAGTTGATTCTCCAGGATTCAGGTTTATTTCATTTTTAAAAATAATTTGAATATGCGCTCCTGATTGCACTGAGGCTGGTTTTTCCTGAAAATAGGTTGCATCAAATGTTTTTTCAAGAAGGGGAAATCTTTGGTTGAATGGTCCATGATTTTTAATCAACCCGAAAAGTTCATTATTGAAATCAATAATTTCTGAAAGGCTCCGGTAGTTTACCTTTAAGTTTTCGGCTTTTAAATGAGGATTAATTTGGTCCAAATTCTCTCTTAAGAAAGATTCCTCAGGTATATCCTTTTTGAGACGATTTGTATCTCTATTAAAAAGGTGAATGATTTGAGTCATGTCACCCCCTCTGAACCTATAAATGGCCTGTTTTGGATCGCCCACCACCATACAAAACTGATGATTGCCTAAGCTATTCGCAAACAGCGGTAAGAAATTTTGAAACTGAATGGGCGAGGTATCCTGAAACTCATCAATCATAATATGATTGAACCTTTCGCCGATTCGTTCATAAATATAAGGTACTGGCTCATTGGCCACTACGTTCAATATCGCTTTATTAAATTCTGAAATATGTACAGACCCAGTTTCAGATTTTATGGATTCAATCTCTAATTTGAATTGCCTTAAAAGCGACAATTTGAATAGATTCTTTTGGATTGCCTTCAGTAAAATATATTTAGGAGCTTCGTTTTCAATAATGCTTTCATATTGGCAAAATAACTCCAATAAATCACCTTTTATAAAATCAATAAGTTCTTTATTTTTAGAGGTTTTAGGATACCAACCTCCCTGATGCACCTTTAAAACAGTTTTAGAAAATTCATTAAAAATTTCAATACCAGCATTCCTTTTTTGCATTACAGCTAAAATACTACTTCTACTTCCCAATAAAAAATCAGAAGAATCCAAGCCATTTTTCAAACATAAATCAATAAACGATGCAGTAATTTCTTGAATATTTCTTTCAATATTTATCTGATAATCAAGCAATTGCGAAGAAATATTTTTCAATGAACCAATTCCTAAATCTTGTATTTTATCTAAATATTTAATCTTCGAATCTGAGAAAAGATTTTGAGCAAAATCAGTAAATGATTGCGGTAGATTATTCCAGCTCTTGCCATCGTCAGCCAACTGACCCACATAATCTATGATGGCATCAGACAATGCCTGTTCGGTTTCATAACCCACTTTGGCAATCAAGTTTTCAGCAGCTGGCAATAGGATTTCTTCAGAATCCAACACCACCTCAATATTATTTAAATAGCCCAACTGCATGGCAAATGCATTCACAATTTTTTGAATAAAGCTATCAATTGTACTGACGGAAAAGTCGGAATAATTGTGGATGATACTCGAAAAGGCCTCTTT
>JAZKGO010000196.1:20876-25541 GCA_040385875.1 Bacteroidota bacterium | reverse complement strand
TACTCTTTTGCCAAAGTAAATGTTTTGCCAGAACCCGCTGAAGAAGAAAAAACTTTGAATAATTCGGTCGATTGCATACAAATTTTAATGGAACAAAATAAACAAAAAAAGCAGGGAATTAGCCTGCTTTTTAAAAAAATCTCAAAACTTTATCAGAAATTAAACCTCGCTCCTATTCCATTTTGAACATGCATAAATAGTGGCGATGGCAACACTTCTACATAAACTCCTCCTTCCAAAAATATCGATAATGGCGAATCTGGCACAAAAAATTCGATTCCGGCCAAGGCATCGCCACCAATAGAAAGGGTAGTCACTCCTTGAGCCAATTGTTGATCCTTCGGAAAGTATTTTCTATTATTGAACTGGCCACCAAATCCATAATAGTATTTGACATATTCTTTTTTCAAAAAGTTGCCGTGCCACAAATAATTGGCATTCACAGCAAGTCCAACACTGGTATAGTGCCCTTTCCTATAAGCTCGATTATTGCCCCAAATACCACCATAAGTACCTATATTTATATCGAAAGCACGCTGATCGCTGTATCTTCGAATGTTTAGGCCAGCTGGCTCACCTATTCTTGCCCCAACCGCCCATTTTTTTTCTTGTGAAAAAACAGCTACCGTAAAAAATAGAAAGCTACAAATAGTCAGAATTGTTTTTTGCATAGTATTCAATTATTAATTCAGAACGAAAAACTATCCATTATATGATTGCAGGAGCGCCATTAATTTTTGGTTCTCCATTTCAGAACCAACGGTTATTCTTAAACATCCTTCACAATTTAATTCAGCGGACCGATCTCTTACAATTACCTTATTATCAATCAAATAACTAAAAACAGCAGCTGACTCTTTAAATTTAACAAGTAAATAATTCGTATCAGATGGGTTTACTTTTATGACAATTGGCAATTCAACCAATTGTTTTATTAAATTTTTCTTTAAAACATTCAATTGCTGTACAAAAAAATTCTTCCTTTCAAAATTATCCAATGCTTCAATTGCCTGATTTTGAGTGATTTGGTTAATATTATAAGGCGATTTAATTTTATTGAGCAAGGCAATAATTTGCGAGGAAGCAAAAGCCATTCCTAATCGCAATCCAGCCATACCCCATGCTTTCGAAAAGGTTTTGAGAATTACTAAATTTGGAAACTCATCTAAATTAGGGGTAAAATCCCCTTCAGGAGCAAAATCGGCATAGGCCTGATCTAAAACTACCACTCCATTGAATGATTTGATTAACTTAATAATTTCGCCTTTATCCACCAAATTACCAGTTGGGTTATTGGGAGAACATAAAAAGATTAATTTGGTATTGCCATCAATATTTTTTAAAATACTTTCTGTATCAAGCTGAAAATCAGCAGTTAAAGGAGCGTACCTAATCTCAATATCATTTAAAACAGCCGATACTTTGTACATGCCATAGGTAGGAGGAAGCAAAATAATATTATCAATACCTGGTCTGCAAAAGGCTCGAATGAGCAAATCGATGGGCTCGTCAGATCCATTCCCCAAAAATATATTTTGATGATTAAGACCGAAAATAGGTCCCATTTTCAGTTTTAAATCCAACTGCAAAGGATCTGGATATCTTGAAAAATCAGTATGGGTAACGGAGCCCAATGAGTTTTCATTGGCATCCAAAAACACGCCCTCTTTACCGGAATATTCATCTCTCGCTGATGAATAGGGCTTCATTGAAATGATATGAGGGCGAATGAGACTATTAAGATCGAACATTTTGAATGAGGAGGTTAATCTTGAGATTGTCCTTTTCGATAGAACTCTCAACTGTTTCTCAGGACTTTTATCAATTAATTTTATACTATGCTTTTACGACTGGTCTTAGGTTTGGTTTATTTCAGTATAGCGTTCAACCTGATTGTCACTGCATTTTTATGCGCAATGAGTGATTCAGCTTCAGCCATCAATTCAACAATTGGCCCTACATTCTGCAAACCTTGCTCACTGATATGTTGTACGGTTATTTTTTTTACAAAACTATCCACTGAAACTCCGCTATAAGCCATTGCAAATCCATTGGTAGGCAAGGTATGATTGGTACCTGAGGCATAATCACCAGCAGCTTCTGGGGTATAATTACCCAAAAATATGGAACCAGCATTGAAAATTTGAGACTCAATTTCAACAGCATTTTGGCAAGCTAAAATCAAATGCTCTGCTGCATACTCATTTAATAGATCAATCGCTTCGACAAGGTCATTTACCAAAATAAATCGACTATTTTCAATTGCTTTTTTTACAATTTCTTTACGAGGCAAATCTTCCGTTTGCAATGCTACCTCTTTTATAACTGCCTCAATTACGGACAATTCTGTGCCTACTAATAATACCTGACTGTCAACTCCATGCTCCGCTTGCGACAGCAAATCGGAGGCTACGAAAGCCGGCACCGCAGTTTGATCGACCAATACTGCCACTTCAGATGGACCCGCAGGCATATCGATAGCAGTACCCTCTTTGTTAACTAATATTTTAGCCGCTGTAACATATTGATTGCCAGGGCCAAAAATTTTATAAACTTTAGGAATCGAATCGGTACCATAAGCCAACGCTCCGATTGCTTGAGCCCCTCCAATTCGATAAATTTCAGTAATTCCACACAAAGAAGCGGCAAAAAGAATGGCTGGATGGTCTGAAGGGGTACAAAGCACCACTCGCTTACAGCCAGCTATTTGTGCGGGAATTCCCAGCATCAATACAGTAGAAAAGAGCGGTGCGGTACCTCCCGGAATATATAATCCAACCTTTTCAATCCCTACCGATTTTCGCCAACATACCACACCTGGCATTGTTTCAATTTTTTCAGGAGCAGTCAATTGCCCTTTATGAAACTGGTAAATATTGGCATAGGCCAACTTAATCGCATTTTTTAACTCGTCAGAAAGCTTAGATTCAGCCGATTCTATTGCAGAAAGAGGCATTTCAATATCATTGAGAATGATATTATCAAAAGCAAGTGCGTACTCTCTTAAAGCTTCATCTCCTTTATTTTTTACGTTTTCCAGTATGGGAGCAACTTTTTTTTCGATTTCAAAAATATCCTTTACAGGCCTGGTTATCAGGCTAGTCCAATCAGATTGAGAAGGATATTTTATTATTTGCATGTTTTTTGAAACTTCAATAGGCAATTTCATGATGGGTTAAACTCTGTCGAGGTTAGATTTTAATCAGTAAATCATCTTTTCAATTGGCATTACCAATATCCCTTCGGCTCCAGCTGCTCTTAATTTTTCAATATTTTGCCAAAAATCATTTTCTGTTATTACTGAATGCAACGAGGACCAACCTTCTGTAGCTAATGGCAAAACTGAAGGAGCTTTCATACCTGGCAATAATTCTGAAACCGCTTCAATATTTTCATTTTTGGTATTCAATACCACATATTTAGAATTTTTGGCACGTTGTACCGCATCAATTCTAAAAGTTAGCAAATCTAAAATTGCCTGTTTTTCTTTTGAAAAATCATTGTTGGCAATCAAAACGGCTTCAGATTTGAATATCGTTTCTACTTCCTTTAGCCCGTTGCTCAAAAGTGTGCCTCCTGTACTTACTATATCACAAATTGCCTCAGCCAAACCAATACTAGGAGCGATTTCAACCGAGCCAGATATTTCATGAATATCAGCAGATACTCCTTTGCTTTTCAAATAGTTACCTAAAATATTAGGATAAGAAGTGGCAATATTTTTACCTTCCAAATCAGTAATTGATTGGTATTGTTCGCTTCGTGGAATGGCCAATGACAATCGGCATTTAGAAAATCCCAATTCTTTGATTTGTCGCACATTTTTTGCAGACTCCACCAAAACATTTTGGCCAATAACTCCCAGATCCGCTACACCATCTTCCACATAACCTGGTATATCGTCATCACGCAAGAATAAAAATTCAATTGGGAAGTTGGAAGAAACAGATTTTAATTTACCTGTTCCATTTTCAAATTTGATGCCACATGCTTTGAAAAGAGCCAGTGAATCTTCACTCAATCGGCCCGACTTTTGCACGGCCATTCTTAAAATTATATCGCTCACTTTTATCATTATTAATTGCCAAAACGGCAATAAGTCAATTATCCACTCGATTTTAGGAATGCAAATTTACGCCAAAATATAGACTTTTTGACCTTTTCATCCGAAAAATGAAAATCGACTGATTATTTTTTAAAATTATTACAGAATTATTTAGATAATAATTTCATTACAGCCTCATCGCTTGATAATGCATTGGAGGGCCTCGGAAATTTTTCGTTGAAAACCTGTAATTGCTGAGTGGTTAAAACTGAATTCACAAACTCATCCACCATGCCCTCTCGCATCACTTTTTTAATATTCAAATTAAGTTGTTTGGCTAAAAAATGATAAGCAGCCAATCTTTTTGAGGGGCCATAATCATGCTTCTCATTAGCTAAATGTACATTTTCGACATTTTTTTCTGCATCAAAATACGAGTAAACTTTTTTAACATAAGGATATTCAAAATTAGGTGTATTCGAAGTCCAATCACCCCCATCGGATACTAAAAGCATTGGTTTTGGTGCAAATGTGGCCGCAATTTCTAAATTTGAGGTCTCAAAATCACCGTTTTTATGAACTGGCATCCCCGACTCGCATTGACAACCGCCAAAAAAATG
>JAZKGO010000196.1:19387-20776 GCA_040385875.1 Bacteroidota bacterium | reverse complement strand
TAGGCAAAAACATAAGCACCCATTCGAGCCAAAGTGGCACACCTTTGTTGGGTATATTCTTTGAATCGAGGGTCGGTTCCATGCCCATGCGGACAAAGAATAGCAGGGATTTTTCCTTTTATTTTTAGTGGTGAGTAGAGATTACCCGTCACATAAATACCCTCTAAGCTTTGAAATGAAACATTTTCAACCGCATAGCCACTCAACTCTAATCTACTATGAATGAGGATATTATCCGGTCTTTTTCTATTCTGCAAATCAATTTCGGCACCATTCAAAATTCCTTCCTTTATTTGTTGAGCCCTATTTTGCCAAGAATTTTTATCCGAATAAGTTTTTGCAAATTGCTGATGAATTTCAACCGCATGACTTTCAGCATAATACTTTCCTTGCCTCAGATTGGGCTTCTCTGGGTTAGGTTGGCTATGGGCAATTTGACTAAAATTTAAGATTAATAGACAAAAAAATAATTGAACTTTCATAGTATAATTTTTAAAATAGAGTAAGCAATTTTGTTTATTCAAAAAAAGTCATCAACTTTTAATCGTAAATTTAACCAATGATTTCATCCAAATATAATTTATTTTTAATAGGCTGGATGGAATGCCACAAATATATATCCACCTCAATTTTCAATTTTTGAATGAGCGTTTCATTTATTCAATCCTTATTAAAGTCGAAGTTGCCTGCAATAGCTTGGACTATCATCATTTTTGTACTTTGCACAATTCCTAGCAAAGAAGTTGCCAAAATCGGTTCTATTAATGATAAAACAAGTCATTTAATTGCGTTTGGAGGCTTTGTATTTTTTTGGCTTTTCCATACTAATCGGATAGGACTAATGCTCCTTTTGGGCTGTTTTTACGGAATTTTAATTGAATTCTGGCAGTCAATTTTACCAGAAACTTTTCATAGGGAATTTGATTGGCTGGATGCAGTTGCCGATTCTATTGGGTGCCTTCTGGGATACTTCATTTACCTGATATTCAACTATTTATCTAAAAAAATTAGTGATAATTGAGTAATGGCAACACCAATTGAAGATTCATTTTTCACCATTTCGAAAAAAGCAGAAGGAGAATTCAAAGATAAAGGCAGTCGATTTATCGCCATTGCTTATCCTTTTGATAACATAGATCTTCTAAAAACCTATCTAATAGAAACGAAGACTATTCACCCCAAAGCTAGACATTTTTGTTATGCCTATAAAATTGGGATGGATAGTGAAAATTCAAGGTCAAATGATGATGGTGAACCCTCTGGCTCCGCCGGTAAGCCTATTTTGAATGCCATTCTTTCAAAAAATCTATCTAATATTTTGATAATAGTAGTTAGGTATTTTGGAGGCACTTTATTGGGCGTTCCTGGTTTGATAAATGCTTATAAATC
>JAZKGO010000196.1:15119-19287 GCA_040385875.1 Bacteroidota bacterium | reverse complement strand
AGATAAAAACTAATCACTTTTAACCCGATTCAAGATTAGGCTTTCACATAAATGGTATGAATCAACTCGTAACCATCTGATATATTGCCAGTTATGGTGCCAAGTTCGGTCGTCACCCCGTCCCCAAATACATTGTCCTTAGCATTAGTGGTATCTTGTAATCCATGGCTTTTATACACCCCTTGCGCATAAACGGTATTGCAAATATCTTGCGGAAAAGCAATTTGTGTAACTAACAAAGAAGTACCTGAACCATTATAGATATGTACATGAATATGTGGTGCACGACCAGAATACCAGCCAGGGAAAATACTTTTCCAAGCTGCCATTCCATTGGCATCAGTCGACTGCCGACCTCTTAAAAAGTGCTCAGAAGTATGATTAGCTGCCTGCATTCCTGAGCCTCCATATTCTGAATACTCACCAGCAGCATCACAATGCCAAATATCCACCACGGCATCTTTAATAATGGCACAATTATTACTTACATTTCGCACATATACTTTTACAGTAAGAGGATTACCCGTTCGGTCTGAAATAATATTTTGAAGCACGTAATCTTTAGGTGATTTTGTGGGAAATGGCCCGGCCGTTTCTGAATTGGTAACTGTACAGGAGGCTGGAGTTACAGTTGGATCCGAATTAATATTTGTGTTATCGGGTACAATAGTTTCTGCTTCTTTTTTACAGGCCGAAAAAGCGGGCAAAACGGTAAAAACACCAATGGTACGTAATCCTTGTTTTAAAAAATCTTCTCTTTTCATAATCTCATTGTTATTTGTCAAAAATTGGGGACTTATTTAATGACAGTACGACTGGAAAATTTAATTGTTGCCTGAATTAAGACTTTTTAACATTCAATCACTAACAAAATAGATTGATTGGTTAGCGCCTCAAATTCGAAATCTTCAATATCTGTTAGCAAAACCGCATCATTCGTTTCCAAAAGTTTATTATCCACCTCAAAGGCACCCGAAATATTGTAAATCAATTCTATATTTTTTTTCTTCAGATTTAACAATTTTGATTCTTGTCGTGCATTAAATTGGCCAATTGAAAGTTTAAGATTTAAAAACTTTGAATAAAAAAAACTGGCCATCGCTTCAGGCTTAAAAACTATTTTTCGCTTATTGGATTGAGGAATCTTTCGAAAATTGTTTTCAAGTTTCAGAAAAATAATATGGATTGTCTCAGATTTAAATGGATTAAAAATATCCAAATTATCTATTTTAGCCATAAAACCAATCTCATCCGTTCCAATAAATGCAAATTTTACTTCCTGATTTAAAAGTTCTACTCCGCCAATAATTGGTAAAATGATTGCAAATTGATTAGCCAACAGATTCGTTCTGAATACTTGCTGAGCTGAAAGTGTAACAGCAGAAAATTCCAAAATAGTATTGAAATTTACACTACTAAACTCTTCATGGACGGTAGCATCAGATATGATTTTATGAATAAAAATACCCTCATTCTGTACAATTTTATTGCTATTTCTAATTAATAATTTCGATTGGGTTTGTCTCATAATAAAAAAAATCATTCATCCATTTCAAATGAATAATTCTATTAATTTTACCAAAAATAAAATTTATCCTAATTGTTTAACAGATTATTGCTGGTTTTATTATTTCTTTTTTGTCAGTGTAAATCAAAATTTACTGAAACAAAAGACATGGTTTTAATCCCCAAGACTGGGAATTTAGAAGCCTATTGGATTGATAAAAGATTGGTTACAGTGGCTGATTTTAGAAAATTTATACAGGTCACCAATTACAAAACTGAGGCTGAAAAGTTTGGTGACGCAGGTTTTTTCGACGTAAAAACAGGGCAATGGAGCCTTAAAAAAGGAGCTACTTGGGAGTTTCCTCAAGGTCTTGACTTTCCAAAAGGTGCTGATAATCATCCTGTTACGCAAGTTTCATGGAACGATGCCCAAGCCTATTGCAAATGGGCAAAAAAAAGATTACCAACCAAAGCTGAATATGAGTTAGCTGCTAAAAATGGGGAAGATTCAGAACAAACTTATTCGTGGGGAGAAGCTGATTTCGAAAATGGCAAATACAAAGCTAATTTTTGGCAAGGTAGTTTTCCATTGGTAAATACTGTGAAAGATGGATTTTTATACACTTCGCCCGTAGGCTATTTTGGCAAAACTGATATTGGCTTAACTGATATGGGAGGCAATGTTTGGCAATGGATACAAGATTGGTCAACTGATAAACCAACAGAAAAAATACAAGTGGGAGGTTCTTTTCTATGTGATAAATCGGTTTGTCATGGCTACAAGATTGGCAATTCCGCTTCCTCCACTCCAGAAACAAGCTTGATGCATGTTGGATTTAGGTGTGCAAAAACTAATAAATAAATTATGCAAATTATAATTACTGGTGGCGCTGGTTTTTTGGGTCAACATTTGGCTAAAAAATTAATGAAAAGTAGCATTCATTTTGATGAATTGTTGTTAATAGATATTATTGAGCCATTAAAATTTACGGATGATAATCGGTTAGTATGTAGGGCTTTAGACCTTACTTTGCCTGAGGCTGCGATGAATATTGTGAGTAGCCAAACTAAAATACTATTTCATTTGGCTGCCATTGTAAGCGGCCATGCCGAAAAAGATTTTAATCTGGGTTGGAGAGTAAATGTAGACGCAACCAAAAACTTGTTGGAAGCCTGTAAAAACCAAAATTCCAACATTAGGTTTGTCTTTGCAAGCTCTTGTGCAGTATTTGGAGGGAATTTGCCTGATATTTTGGTCGATTCTACAGCTTTACAGCCTCAAACATCTTATGGTACGCAAAAAGCCATATGTGAATTAATGGTAAATGATTATTCAAGAAAAGGATTTGTAGATGGAATTTCTTTACGCTTACCTACCATAACAATCCGTCCTGGCAAGCCTAACCAAGCGGCTTCATCTTTTGCGAGTGGAATAATTCGTGAACCTTTAAATGGCGAAATGGCGAATTGCCCAGTACCAATAGATACTAAAGTTTGGATTTCAAGCCCTAAAACAGTGATTGATAATTTCATAATAGCAGCCAAAATACCAGCAGAAAACTTAGGTCTTTGGCGCTCGATAAATTTGCCTGGTATCGAAATTTCAGTGGAGGATATGGTGAAAGGTTTGCAAAAAGCTACAAATGAGGCTATTATTGATAAAATCGATTTTACAATTAATTTAGTAATTCAGAAAATTGTAAAAACTTGGCCTACTAAGATTGATAATACAACCGCACTTGACTTAGGTTTTGGCGTAGATAATAATTTTGATGATTTTATTAGTCAATATTTACAAGAAATAAATAATATCAAGGAATAAAAAAGACGCTCGAAACCATAGTCTCGAGCGTCCCTATTTAACATCTGCTATCTAAGAAGCTAGCTCCACTTTCACTTTCATGCCTTTGATTGATGAACCTTCCAAACCTTCTTTGATTTTTTGAACCATTTCTTTCGGTACATCCACATATGAAACTCTATCCTGAATATCAATATGACCAATTGATGAACCTGGCACTTGGCATTCGCCAGCGATAGCTCCCACAATATTCGATGGGCTAATCCTGTCGTTTCTACCCGTGTTGATGGCTATTCGAGTCATACCAGCTTCAGAACCTCTTGAGAATTCTTTTCCAGAACTTCTTTCAAACCTTGGTCTGTCAGCACCGGCTGGGCCACGACTGTCACGACCACCAGTACGCTCTCTATCACCAAAGCGAGAAGGAGCAGAACTTCGGTCACCGCCACGGTCGCCAAATCGGCTTCCACCTCTATCACCACCACGATCTCCAAATCTTGAAGAACCTCTGTCGCCACCACGGTCGCCAAATCTTGAGCTACTTCCACGATCATCTCTTCTGCCACCCCTATCACCTCCACGGTCATAACGGTCACCTCCACGTGAATCTCCTTCAAGGTTTTCATCACCAAATTCATTTTTGGCAACACCCATATTCATTTTTACCAAAGCAGAAACTACTTGCTCGGTTGAAAATCCTGCATGGTGCAAGTTTTCTAATACATCAGCAAAAAGTTCTAATTCTCCAGCATTAATTTCTGAAGCGATACGCTCAATAAACATACCTTTTTTCACACCTACCACATCCGAAAACGAAGGAATTACTCCTTTGTCAATCTTCACTTTGGTATAATTCATGAT
>JAZKGO010000196.1:0-15019 GCA_040385875.1 Bacteroidota bacterium | reverse complement strand
TTTCAAACCAAAAAAGTCAATCAAACGAGTCATTACTTCCATTTTGGCACGGCCTTTTACATCGTAATAAAGCTGCTCAATATTCTCGTTAGTAATCTCATTTCTAACCACTTTCACCAATTTTGGATCATTTTGGTAGTTTTTAGTTAAGGCCATTATTTGCTTCGACATGGTAGCCGAAAACAATACTGTTTGGCGTTCCTGAGGGGTATCTTGCAGAATGCTTTCAATATCCTCACGGAAGCCCATATCCAACATTTCGTCTGCTTCATCTAAAACTGACATCTTCACATTTTGCAATTTCAATGCACGACGTTCAATCATATCAATCACACGACCAGGAGTACCTACTACAATGTTGGCACCAGATTTAAGTGATTTTATTTGTCGCTCGATCGAATCTCCACCATAAACAGTGGTGATAAAAATACCTTTTTTAAACTTTGCCAATTTCTTCATTTCGTCAGAAACCTGCATAGCCAACTCACGAGTTGGGCATAAAATAATCCCCTCAACCGACTTTGAAAAAGGCTCTGTTGCCTCAATCATCGGTATTCCAAAGGCTGCTGTTTTACCAGTACCTGTTTGCGCCTGACCAATTACATCATTACCTGCTAACAAAAGCGGTATCGCCTGGCTTTGAATGGGTGAGGCCGTCTCAAATCCCATTTCTTGAACTGCCTTCAATATGTCCTCCGACAGGCCTAGTTCGTCAAATCTTAATCTTTCCATTAATTCCATTAATTTGTTTTTGCGTTGAAATAACACGACACATGGGCATAATGTAGAGGCATTCGTATATAAATGCGCCTTCGCCTTTCAACTTTTTTCTAATAAATTTGTCCTAAATTTCGCCAACGCCAGATGCCCAAATATGCACCCGTGTATAGCTCTGTGAAACGAATTCCTATTTGTCCGCAGGAATTGTGTGTTTAGCAAGCCAGAGGAAACGGATGCTCCTCAATACCTTAATTGTAAAATTTCGGTGCAAAGGTACGATTATTAATTGGAATAGCAAATTTAATTGCATTATTTATAGAAGTTGATCTTTTGATACTAATTTTGCCTCACTTTTATTTTATATATTTGCACTTAAAAGTTAGCCTAAGTAAATGAAAAAAGTATTATTTGTAGACCGTGACGGCACCATCATTGTAGAGCCACCAACCGACTTTCAAGTAGATTCACTAGAAAAATTGATGTTTTTGCCAAAAGTAATTTCTAATTTGAAAAAATTGGCAGATGAGGCCGAATACGAATTGGTAATGGTAACCAACCAAGACGGTTTGGGAACTGATTCATTCCCCGAAAACACTTTTTGGCCTGCTCACAACAAAATGTTGGAAATTTTGGAGACTGAAGGAATCTCATTTGCTGACCAATTAATAGACCGCACTTTTGAGCATGAAAATGCTCCCACTCGTAAACCAAACATAGGTTTGCTAACCAAATATCTGGAAGGAAATTATGATTTGACCAATTCTTTTGTAATTGGTGATAGATTGACTGATGTGATTCTGGCAAAAAATTTAGGGACAAAAGCTATTTTATTACAAAATGCTGATTATCAAGCCGATGGCTTTCAAGGCGAATTACAAGCCATCACAAGATTAGTTTCCACAGATTGGAATGAAATTTATGAGAAAGTAAAATTACCAGACAGAATAGCGGAAGTTCAAAGAAATACCAACGAAACCAAAATATTGGTACAACTGAATTTGGATGGAAGGGGCTGGTCAAAAATTGAAACAGGCTTGGGATTTTTCGATCATATGCTCGACCAATTGGCCAAGCATTCAGGAGCTGATTTAATTATAAAAGTAGAGGGTGACCTCCATATTGATGAACATCATACCATCGAGGATACTGCTTTGGCACTTGGCGAAGCCTATTTAAAAGCCATTGGCGATAAACGAGGAATAAGCAGATACGGTTTCTTATTGCCTATGGATGAGGCACTTGCGCAAGTAGCGATAGATTTTAGTGGTAGGAATTGGTTGGTTTGGGAGGCAGATTTTAAGCGTGAAAAAATTGGCGAAATGCCTACTGAAATGTTTTACCATTTCTTTAAATCATTTTCCGATACTGCCAAATGCAATTTGAATATAAAAGTGGAAGGCGACAATGAGCACCATAAAATTGAGGCGATATTCAAAGCATGGGCAAAATCCATAAAAATGGCCGTTAAAAGGGATATCAATGCATTGGATAATATGCCAAGTACAAAAGGGGTTCTATAATTAAAATTTTTGAATTACGATTTACTTATAATATCTATAAATACTTGGTCAAATAACTTTTTGAACTTAATTTTGTTAAGGATTTATGAAATTCAGTTTAAATCCAAAATCGTAAATCTAAAATCGTAAATCAATATGACTGGTACAATACAACTTTGGGTGTTTTTTATAGTACTATTAGGACTCTCTTATTATGTAGGAGTTAAACTTCAAGACATTTATAAAGAAAGAGGTAAATAATTTCAAATTCGGTATTAAGACTTTGAAGTCTGGGTATTTTAATTGGTAAAGACAGTTAAGATATTCAGACTTTTTGTTTTTATTTGCATAAGGTTCAACAATAATTTCTACTATGAAAATTTCTATTTTATCTCTGTTCTCCATCCTACTATTCTCTCATTCAATTATTGCACAAAATGATTTAACAGTCAACGATGTGATCAATAAAATAAAATCAGAAGTAGGTATCGAATGGATGAAGGAGACTCGTGACAATGTAATTGCGGGCAATCCAAACTTAAAAGTAACCGGAATAGCTACTACATTCATGTCGACTTTGGCCGTTTTACAAAAAGCAAAAGCAGCGGGTTGTAATTTTGTTATCAGCCATGAGCCCACTTTTTATACCCATACCGATGACCTCAGAACTCATGAAAAAGACCCTGTTCAAATTGCCAAATTGAAATTTATTCAAGATAATGGTATGGTAGTTTGGCGATTTCACGATCACCAACATCGAATGAAATCGGGGGATCAAATATACGAAGGTGTGGTAGAAAAAATGGGTTGGAAAAAATATGCAACATCAGACAAAACTTTACTCACTATTCCACCCAAAAGTTTAGCCGAAATAGTGAAAACCCTTCAAAAAAATATGGGTGCAAAAACAGTAAGAATTGTGGGCAAACCAAATATGATGGTTACAAAAGTTGGCTTGGCTTTGGGAGCCGCTGGTACTGGAACGCACTTTAATGTACTGGAAACTACTGGCTGTGAACTACTTATTGTCGGAGAAAGCAATGAATGGGAAACCGTTCCCTATGTACAAGATGCCATAACTTTGGGTCAGAAAAGAGCTCTCATTGTGCTAGGTCATGCCGATTCTGAAGAAAATGGAATGCTTACATGTGCCAACTGGCTGAAAAAGTTTTATCCCAAAACTAAAATAGAATTTATAAAAGCGGGAAATCCTTATTGGAGAAATTGATTTAGTGATAAGTTATCCACTATGAGGGATGAATAAAAAAGGAAAGTTGATTAATAATTTGGGTCAAAACTTATAACTCATCTCTCATATCTAATTTAGAAGATAAGGAACCACCAAATCCATTTGGGGGATATCCACATAAAATTTCTTACTGTCCATCAATCTTTCCATTAAATAATTGCCATTCATTTTACCAATTGGTGTGGGCAAATTGCAGCCAGAAACATATTCATGAAATTCGCCTGGCTCAATAATAGGTTGAAGCCCAATTACTCCCTCCCCTTCCACTTCAGATAGCGTTCCGTTCCCGTTGAAAATATACCAATGCCTACGAAGTAATTGCACCGTGTTTTCAGTGGTGTTTTCAATTCGAATTTTATAAGAAAAAGCATAATTTCGCTGATGAGCGTTGGAATACATATCTTGAAATTGCGTTAAAACTGAAATTTTAATGCCCTCTGTGATTAGTGCTGTTGACATGGATATTGATATTATGCAGTTTATTAAGTGAAAATAATTATTCAAATCCACAAATTCAAAGATATATGGTAATTTTATTCAAAAAATCTGAAACTATCGAATGGAAGTAAAAATTGCGGAATCTTGGAAATCAAGGTTAAGGGATGAATTTGAAAAAGAATATTTTCAAAAGCTAGTTGAATTTGTAAAAAGCGAATATAAAAGTAAAAAAGTATTCCCTCCCGGCAATTTGATATTCAATGCTTTTGATAAGTGCAGTTTCGAACAAACAAAAGTGGTTATTTTAGGTCAAGATCCTTATCATGGAGCAGGGCAAGCACATGGTTTAAGCTTTTCGGTAAATGAGGGTATTGCCAAGCCTCCTTCTTTGCAAAATATTTTCAAAGAAATTGAGAATGATTTGGGTATAAAATCACCTGTCTCAGGTAATTTGGAGCGCTGGGCTAATCAGGGAGTTTTATTGTTAAATGCCACTCTAACTGTCAGAGCCAACGAAGCGGGTTCGCACCAAAATCAAGGTTGGGAGCAATTTACTGATACAGTGATTCAAACCCTTTCAAACGAAAAACAAAATGTAGTATTTATGCTTTGGGGAGCCTACGCACAAAAAAAAGGAGCGATAATTGACAGCAACAAACACTTTATTTTAAAATCAAAACACCCCTCTCCAATGGCAGCCAATCAAGGGGGTTGGTTCGGGATGCACCATTTTTCACAATGCAATAATTATTTGAGTGCCAAGGGTTTGGGGGGGATTGAATGGTGATTATCCATAAAATAGTTTATAAAATAGGCTAAGAAAATGAATGAAGCAATATCAGTACTTGATATGTTGAAAATTGGAGTGGGGCCTTCAAGCTCGCATACTTTGGGACCTTGGCGAGCCGCATTAAGTTTTCTGGACACTATTAAATTGAGTGGATTTCTTTCTAAAACAATCAGAATTAAAGTTCAACTATACGGCTCTCTTGCCAAAACAGGCAAAGGTCACTGCACTGATATTGCCATTTTGATGGGTTTGGAAGGTCAAGATCCTATCACCTGCGATTTGAGAAATATTCAAAATAAAATAGACATTGTAAACTCAGCAAAATGTATTTCTTTAGATAATAAACAATTGGTTTCTTTCGATTTTGCGTCTGATTTTATTTTCAATAAAAATGAAAGTTTGCCTTTTCATCCAAATGGATTGACATTTCAGGCTTTGGACAATGAAAATAATTCATTTTCAGAAACTTATTTTTCGATTGGTGGGGGCTTTATAACCAAGGACACTGATACCAAAGCTGGTTTAAAAGAGATTAAATTACCTTATCCAGCACAGTCAGCCCTTGAATTATTAAACCATTGTACAGCCAATGAAAAGTCTATTTCAGAAATTGTAACTCAAAACGAAAGGGCTTGGAGAACTGATTTAGAAACTGAAAATCAACTCCTTCAAATTTGGGAAATAATGCAACAGGGAGTTTTTGAAGGATGTAAAACTTCAGGAGAATTGCCTGGTGGCCTTTTTGTAAAACGGCGAGCCAAACTCATTTTCGAAAATCTAGCTAAAAATAAGCAGTTTGAAACTTATGAGGATTGGCAAAAATATATGTCTGAAAATAGGTTTACATTTAATGAAATTTTAAGTTGGGTCAGCTGCTTTGCTTTAGCAATAAATGAACAAAATGCGGCCATGGGTCGGGTTGTTACTGCACCCACCAATGGGTCTGCTGGCGTGATTCCTGCTGTATTACAATATTTTATTTTTTTTGAAAATGGTAACTCTCCTCAAAAGATTATCCAATTTTTGAAAGTTGCAGGTGAAATAGGCTCCTATTTTAAGAAAAAGGCTACTATATCGGCAGCCATGGGAGGATGCCAAGCTGAAATTGGAGTTTCATCAGCTATGGCAGCGGCAGCTCTTACCGAATGCCTTGGTGGAAGCCCAAAGCAGGCAATGATGGCGGCAGAAATAGCTATGGAGCATCATTTAGGGCTTACATGTGATCCAATCGGTGGTTTAGTACAAATACCATGCATTGAACGAAATTCAATGGGTGCTATAAAAGCAATAATGGCATCAAACTTGGCATTACAAAGTAATCCTAATGATGCAAAAGTAAGCCTTGATCAAGTAATAGAAACTATGTGGGAAACTGCCAAAGATATGAATTCAAAATATAAAGAGACCTCTGATGGAGGCCTTGCCATCAGAATTCCAATTTCTTTGAGCGAGTGTTAGCTAATTCTAAAAGAATTATGGATTTCTAATTATAAATAGCGTTCTGCAACTTTCAAATAGGATCCGATGAAAAAATACTCCTTTCCTTATTCTATACCCCCCAAACCCCAGGATCCTTCCTCCACTCACCTAAAGTAACCAATTGTGATTCAGTTACATAGCCCATTTCAACAGCTTTTGGCAAAAGTGCTTCATAGTTGCTCAGAGTGACTAGTTTTACCTCTTTATCGATAAAATTTTGGGTGGCAATCGGAAAGCCGTAGGTAAAAATAGCTGCCATCCCCAGCACTTCTACTTCTGCTTCTCTCAGAGCATCAACAGCTTTTAACGAACTGCCTCCAGTGCTAATAAGGTCTTCAATTAAAACTACTTTTTGGCCTTTTACAGCTCTTCCTTCAATCTGATTGCCCATTCCGTGTTTTTTGGGTTCTGGGCGCACGTATATAAAAGGTAAGTTCAGCAAATCTGCCACCAAAGCACCTTGCGGTATGCCTGCGGTGGCCACACCTGCAATTGCCTCACAATCAGGGAAATGAGTTTTGATAATTTCCGCCAAATAATTTTTGATGGCGGTTCTGCCTTTAGGAAACGAAAGTGCTACCCTATTGTCACAATAAATGGGCGAGTTCCATCCTGAAGCCCATTTAAAGGGCTTATCAGGGCTTAATTTTATGGCCTTAACTTCTAATAATATTTGGGCCACATGTGCGGCAATTTCTGTATTTTCCATGGTGGTAAAAGCCCCTTAGCCCCTGGCTAGGAAATTTTGCTCAGATTATTTTAGATCTTTATTTTTTAACAAAGTTATTTTAAAAAAGCTACTTTGGCAAAAAAGGTTTTTAATGGCAAATGCGCTCGTACCGTTATTTTGCTGTACTTTTGTAAACTAATTTATACAAATCGCAAATTCCCCAACTGGGGGCAAGTTGGCTTATGAATATATTTATCAACGACAGGCTAGTGAAGATCATTACTGATAAATATGCAACAGAACTAGCTTATTCTGAATATTATGATAAAGTACTGGATATCAGGCTAAACCCGCTGAAACCAGAGAAAATAACTGGCCATGCACTCCTCCTAAATACTGATCCAAAAACCATACAAAGGCTATTCACTTTTTTGAATAAAAGTCATTACCATGAGTTCAATTCCATTACTATTGCGGTAAAAGACAAAGAAAAGACAATCGAATTGGTGGAAAGTTTTTATACGATTATCAAAGCAGCTGGTGGAGTAGTGGAGAAAAATGATACTATTCTATTGATTCATCGGCTTGGGAAATGGGATTTGCCAAAAGGTAAATTAGAAAAAAACGAAAAAAGTAAATCGGCAGCAATCAGAGAAGTTTTTGAAGAAACTGGGGTAAAAGCCAAACTTGATGATAAAATTTGTACTACTTGGCATACCTATTCAATGAACGGGAAGGGGATTTTGAAGCGTACAAAATGGTATAAAATGACCTGCAAAGACGATTCTGGTATGAACCCACAGCATGAAGAAGACATTGAACATTTAGAATGGATGCAAACTAAAAAAGTGGAAAATGCCATGGCCAATAGCTATTCATCGATACGGTTTGTGTTAAAGCAATATTTTAATGCCTCACAAACTATTGAGGGTAATTAATAAAAACTCAACTTTTATTTTGATCTGCTGGAGCATCTAATTTATAAGGCAGGTATTTATCCACCACAGTACCATAGCGATGCAAATCCCTGATAATGGTCGAGCTTATTGGTGCTAACTTTGGGGTAGTAATCAAAAAAACAGTCTCAAGACCCTCCACAAGCTCTTTATTTACCTGAGCAATTGAGTTTTCATATTCAAAATCTGTGGTATTTCTCAAGCCTCTGATAATAAATTTTGCGCCAAACTGTTGTGCTTCGCTGGCAGTAAGATTATCATAAGCCACCACTTTAACAGCCTTTCCAGCAAAAGTCTCTTCAATTTTTTGCTTCATAAAATCGATATCGAAATACCGTTTTTTGGTTTGGTTGCTTCCGATACCAATCACAATTTCGTCAAAAAGGGCCAAACCTCGAAGCACAATGTCTTCATGCCCTTTAGTGAAAGGGTCGAATGAACCAGGAAAAAATGCTATTCTTTTCATAATCAAGTTTTATCAGTACATTCTCAACAAGGGATGAAAAAACGAATGGATTTCTTCTTTTTTCAACCGCTCAATTGCTCCCAGGTCCATCCATTTTACCTCTTTCAATATTTTATTTCCAGTTTCAGGATCATACCCTAATTTCAAATCACCTTTCACCATTTTCACCTCGTAAAACAATTCGATAGCATGCAATGGTGGTTGGATAAATTCAAAAATATTCAAAAAATCACCTACTTCAATCTCTAAACTACATTCCTCCAAAAATTCTCTTTTCAAACCATCCTGAATACTTTCTCCAAAATGTAGTCCACCACCAGGAGCACACCAAAAGTCGCCTAATTCATTGATTCCATGATGATTGGCTAGTAAATATTGATTATTTAATTTACAAACACCACAGACTCTCGTTCTTATATTTCCCCCAAATTTCGAATCAATTAGTTCTTTTGTTTGCAAAATCAAATAATGTTTTGTCAAAAGTAGAGTTTTTCATTTATAATTAAAATTTTGAATGTTTTAATATTCAAAATTTCACTTTTGTGAATAATAAAAAATGATTAATTTAGTGCAAAACATAAATAAAATGGCAACGATAGAGCAATTAAGAAGCGGATTAATTGAAAATATTCAGTCAATCAAAAATAAAGATCTTTTGGTTGATTTATCAAATTTTGTAGCACTTAGAAGTCAATTAAAAGAACTGGTAAAGCTTTCAAAATATCAAAAAATGATGCTTGAGATGAGTGAGGAAGATTTAAAATATGGCAGAACAATTTCGCATGAAGAATTAATGAAGAAAAATGAAGCAGAAAATTTAAATGAATATCAAATTTTAATGATTGAAAAAGGCTTAGATGATATAAAAAACGGAAGAGTAAAATCGAATAAAGAAGTTATGGAAAATGCTGATAAATGGCTAAATTCAAAATAAATTGGTCAAATTTGGCTGAAAATCAGTATAATTATATTTTGGAGTATTGGTATGTAATCACGGGTAACACAAAATATTCTAAAAAAATTTCAAGAAAAACAAAAAGAGCAATAAAAACACTTCAGGAATTTCCTGAATCTGGATCAATATCTAAATATTATAGTTTGAGAAAATCTGCCCTAGGAGATTATACAATTTATTACAAAATATCTGGGAACAATATTGAAATTGTAACCTTTTGGGACAACCGACAAGATCCTCAAAAACTTTATGAATTATTGAACAAATAATTTCAATCGAACTTTATATAAACCCTTCCTTTTTCGTAATTTTGCAATTCTTTAAGTTTAAATATTTGCAATTAATCATAAACAATTGATTATTAACTATTTGCAAATATAGCTTTTAGAACTATTCCATTTTAAACTCATAAATTTCAATATTAATATGCTTAATGTATCTAATGTTTCGCTTCGTTTTGGCAAGCGAGTTTTGTTTGATGAAGTAAACATTAAATTCACCGAGGGCAATTGTTATGGCCTAATTGGAGCCAACGGAGCTGGCAAGACAACCTTTATCAAAATTCTTTCGGGGGAAATTGAGTCTACAACAGGTTCAATATCGATGAATCCTGGGGAGAGAATGTCGGTTTTACGCCAAAATCATTTTGAATTTGAGGAGGTTGAAGTATTGCAAACCGTAATCAGAGGCAACAAGCGGTTGTACGAGATCATGTTGGAAAAGGATGCTATTTATTTGAAAGAAGATTTCACAGAAGCAGATGGCAACAAAGCCGCTGATTTAGAAGCTGAATTTGCCGAAATGAATGGCTGGGAAGCGGAATCTGATGCTGCTTCTCTTTTGAGTGGTTTGGGCATCAAAGAGGAATTTCATTATAGTTTATTGAAAGATTTGGATGGTTCAATGAAAGTGAAAGTGCTTTTGGCACAAGCCTTATTTGGCAATCCAGATATTCTTTTGCTTGACGAGCCTACCAACAACTTGGATATTGATAGCATCATGTGGCTAGAAAACTTTTTGATGAACTTCAAAAATACAGTCATTGTAGTATCCCATGACCGCCACTTTTTAGACAATGTATGTACCCATATCGCTGATTTAGATTTTGGCAAAATCACTCTTTTTGGTGGAACTTACACCTTTTGGTACGAGTCTAGCCAGCTAGCGTTGCGTCAAAGGAGTGACCAGAATAAGAAAGTAGATGAAAAACGCAAAGAATTAGAAGAATTTATTCGGCGGTTTTCAGCCAATGTAGCCAAAAGTAAGCAAGCCACTTCCCGTCAAAAAATGTTGGATAAGTTGAAAGTAGAAGACATCAAACCTTCGTCAAGAAAGTATCCGTTTATGCATTTCAAACCCGAGCGTGAGGCGGGTGACCAATTATTACAAGTTGACAATTTGTCCTATAAATCTGACGATGGCAATTATTTATTCAAAAACTTAAGCTTCACCATCAATAAGGGAGATAAAGTAGCACTTTTCAGTGAGGGCGGCATGGCTGTAACTGCTTTGATGGAGGTACTTTCAGGGGAGAAAAAAGCTGAATCGGGAGAATTCAAGTGGGGTGTAACCACCACACAAGCCTATTTACCGAATGATAATGGAAAATATTTTGAAGATGACAAATTGATTTTAGTAGATTGGCTACGCCAATATTCTGAAGAAAAAGACGAAAGTTTTATTCGTGGCTTTTTGGGAAGAATGCTATTTTCTGGCGAAGAGGCTCTTAAAAAATGTACAGTACTTTCAGGAGGAGAAAAACAACGTTGTATGTTCAGCCGAATGATGCTTTCAGGTTCCAATGTTTTGCTTTTTGACGAGCCCACTAATCACCTTGATCTTGAATCAATTACTGCATTAAACAATGGAATGATAGAGTTTACAGGTACGATTCTTTTTACTTGTCATGACCACGCACTTACTCAATCAGTAGCCAATCGAATCATTGAAATTTCACCAAAAGGACATTTAGATAAATTGATGACCTATGACGAATACATTGACGACGATTCAGTGAAAGTACAGAAAGCTAAATTGTATGCTTAATTGTTTGAATTAAAGCTATTCTAACCTATAAAAAGTTAGCATTTTTATTGAGAAAGTTGAATCGAAAGGTTCAACTTTTTTTTTGAAAAGTAACTTCTAACATTTTGAAAACCAATTATTTACAAAACGATTAAACGGCCAAAATATCCCACTTTTAGGGGATTGTCTAGTCATACAATTAGTTATACATTTGTTCAAGATTAACAAACTGTTAATTGGATACAGAACTATTAACTACGCTAATTATGAAAAAGCCAATCCTCTATTTTTGTCTTTTAATCTGCTACCTTACAATTCAAAGTTGTACTAAATCAAAAGACGGTACTCCTTCGCCAAAGACCCCAACAGCCAAAGCAGGTGACGATCAAGTTGCATTTGTGGGTGAATTGGTTGGCTTGGATGGCTCAGCATCGACCGATCCAACTGGGGCAAGTTTGACTTATAAATGGTCATTCAACTCAAAGCCATCGGGAAGTACGGCAAATATTATCAACGCTGACAAAGCTAAACCTGAGTTTAGTCCAGATAAGGTTGGGGAATATATCGCTACCCTTACTGTTTCAAATGGTACATCCGAAGGTAAAGTAAACACCAAAATAACGGCGGGAGCTGGTCCTTTTCTCACGGAATTCCTCAATCAATCAAGCCTAAAATATGCAAAAGACACCGGCTCTAATTCACCTGGAGATGCTGGTTATCAATTTGTTAGCTCAAAAGATATAAAAGTTACTCACTTGGCTATATTGTTGCCAGAACCCGGCAAATACATGGTTACAATCTGGAACCCACAGAGTACTGGGGTGATTTACCAAGGAGAAGTGGAACAAAAAGCGATTGGCTCCTTAGGTTCAGCCAAGATTGCTCCCAACCCGATTGAGTTGGCGAAAGATAAAAAATACATCATCTCTGTTTACTATGGCGGAAGCCCAATCTACGCTGCTGATAAAGTGGGGGGTGGTAATATTTTCCCTTATACTAATCAAGCAATTACTGTGGAGGGTTCCAGAATCAGTTCGGGATCCAATGCCAAACCTTCATTTCCTTCTTCTACCTTTCAAGAATTATATAAAAATAGGGGATTTGTTAGTTTTGCTTATGTTGAAAAATAGTTATTAAATAATCCATCATATTTTGATGATTTTTTTATGAGGAGCATTATTCATTGATTTTCCTATCTTTGATTGATAAACTTTTGTCATTACAATCAATCAAAAATGCTTATGAAAATTCTCTCTTTTATTTTCTCATTACTTGTTGTTGCTTTCAATACCTTTTCGCAAGATATGTATCTGGAATACAAAATGACTGGCCCGATGACGGCCACCAATAAAATATACACTTCCGGAGCCTCTGGAATTCGCATGGAAATGGAAATGAACTTGCCTCAAGTGGGTAAAATGACCACAGTAATGCTAATGCCAAAGGGAAAAAACACTATGTACACTTATAATATGACTTCTAAAACTTATACAGAGGCTCCGATTACTTCAAAAAAAGCAACCGAGGAGGAGGTTAAATTTGTGGTGGTGGGCAAAGAAAAAGTGGCTGATTACAATTGTACCCATGTAAAGATGACCTTGAAAAACAAAATGGTTTCTGACATGTGGACTACTAAAGAAATTGCGGGTTATGAAGTGATGGAAACTTTAAGCAAAACAAGTGACAACATTGTATCCAATAAGATCTATAATCAATTAAAAAGCCAAGGAGCGGATGGAATGATGGTAAAAACCGAAATGACTATTGGTAAAAATAAAATGGTGAATCAATTGGTAAAAGCAGAAAAAAGGGCCAATCCAGCCAGTTTGTACGTATTGCCAGCTGGGTATAAAAAAATGACAATGCCAAATATTCCGAAACATTAAGAAATTATTAAATCAACGACAGCAAGGTTTAGAACCTTGCCGAAGTTTTGGTCAATTTTATTTCAAAAAGCCCTTCCCAACCTCCAAAGCCCTATTCAAGCCTGTTACATCACTACCGCCAGCCGTTGCGAAATAGGGTTGGCCACCGCCACCACCTTTAATTTCTTTGGCCATTTCACGAATAATTTTGCCTGCATCTAGGTTTTTGGTGGTCATTACATTATCCGCAATCATTATTGCTAGTTGTGGTTTGCCTGCAATATCAGCGGCCAAAACACAATATAAATCTCCAATTTTTGCTTTGAGTTCATAAGCCAATGTTTTTAGTGCTTCGGCTGAAGGTACTTCTACAATTTGGGCAATCATTTGGACGTTGCCAACGGTTTGTATTTTGGTGTACAAACGCTCTTTTATTTGTTGCAGTTTATCGCTTTCTAATGCTTCAACGGTTTTTGATAGACCAGCCTTTTCATCCAACAGCGTTTTAACTGCTTTTACAATGTCGGCTTGGCCTTTAAACAATCCTTTTAGTTCGTTTACAATCGCCAATTGTTCTTCATACATGGCAATCGCTTTCTCGCTTGTGTAAGCTTCCACACGTCGCACCCCTGCGGAAACGGAGCTTTCTGCCACAAATTTAAAAAGTCCAATTTCGGAAGTACTTTTCACGTGAGTACCTCCGCAAAGCTCAACTGAAAAGTTTTTGTCAAAAGTAATCACCCGAACAAAATCACCATATTTTTCACCAAATGTGGCTGTAGCACCCGCTTCTATTGCTTCTTTTATGGGTACATTTCGTTTTTCGTCTAATGCAATATTTTCTCTAATCTTCTGATTTACAATCTGTTCTATTTTCTGCAGTTCGACTTCGCTCACTCTAGAAAAATGTGAAAAGTCGAACCGAGTAACTTCATCATTTTGAAAAGATCCTTTTTGAGAAATATGATTTCCCAAAACCTGACGCATAGCTGCCAGCATTAAGTGTGTGGCGGTATGGTTTTCTGTGATCCGTTGCCTTTTTATGGTGTCTACTTTGGCTAATATTTCAAAATTTTTGTCAATTGCCAGGCTTTCTTCGAAATTTTTTTCGAAATTTTTATCATTGGCAATATGAATGAATAAATCGTTTTCCTTTTTTGTATCTATTATTTTTACTGCACTGCCATTTCTAAAATCGATAACGCCCTTATCCCCAACTTGTCCGCCCATTTCTGCATAAAAAGGTGTTTTATCTAAAACAATATGGTATTCAATTCCGTCTTTAACTTTTACTTTTTTATACTTTAATATTTTTGTAAATAATGATAATTGATCATACCCAACAAATTCAAATTCAGAATCTTCCTCATTCACAATCACCCAATCAGTTGCTTCTTTTGCCGAATCTTTCCTAGAGCGGGCTTTTTGCTCTTGTAATGCTTTTTGAAAACCTTCCTCATCTATACCCAAGCCATTTTCTTTGGCAATTAGTGCTGTTAAATCTGATGGAAAGCCAAATGTATCAGACAATTCGAAGACTATATCTCCGTCTAAAATACCCCCTTTTCCAGTTTCCTTTACTACTTTATCCAATCTTGTCAACCCCGTCTCCAAAGTCCTCAAAAATGAGTTTTCTTCCTCCAAAATTACTTTTTGCACAAAATCTTGTTGGGCAATTAGTTCTGGAAAAACACCATCGAATTGTTTGGACAATAATGGGATAATGGTATTCAAAAAAGGTTCTCTAAAACCCAAATAGGTATAACCATAGCGAACAGCCCTGCGTAAAATACGTCTGATTACATAACCTGCTTTATTATTGGAAGGCAGCTGCCCATCGGCAATGGCAAAAGCTATGGCACGAATATGATCGGCAATTACACGCAATGCAATATCATGCCATTCTT
>JAZKGO010000195.1:4046-5421 GCA_040385875.1 Bacteroidota bacterium | reverse complement strand
ATTTTGAAAATTGAATACTTTGAGGGCGAACCTGAAAACTATTTTTTACCTCTTTCATTTATCAATTCTTTTGAGTTTTCTACCAATGATATCCATCCAAAAGGCATTATTGCTGAGGCGAATTTTTCAAACAAAATAGGTCAATTAGTGGATGCTATCTACGATGAACGATTCCAACAAGCTCTATTTCAAAATATTGCAAAAAACGGAACGCTTCAATCAAACGATAATACAATTGCCTATAGTAAAGGTAAAGGGCTTGACGTTTCAGATATTGGAGTGCCAATTAGTTCAAGAGTTTTATTGGTGGAGCAATCCAATTCATCCCTAATTTTTGGTGAAAAATATTTCATGAAATTGTACCGAAAGCTATTTTCTGAAACCAATCCAGAAGTAGAAATGGTAGCTTTCTTGACTGAAAATTCAGATTTTAGGCATATCCCAGCCTTTGCGGGCAGTATCACTTGGCAAAGGGCCAATCATCCTGATGTAACATTGGGCATGATGCAATTGATGATTGAAAATCAGACAGATACATGGACTTTAACTGGTGAATCTCTGAATAATTTTATCAATGCTTTTTCTCAAAAAGAATTTGCAATTGACGAAGATATATTTGAAAAAGTGGAGCTTTTGGCCAAAAGAACTGCTGAAATGCATATTGGATTGTTCTCACAAAGTGCAGAAGTAGCTTTTTCGTCTGAATCTTTTGATAAAAAATATCGAAAATTTATTTTTGAAAGAATCCAAAAACTTTTAGACAGTAGATATGGATTGTTAATTGAAAATTATACCAAATTAGAGCCTGAAGCACAAAAATTGGCTTGGGATTTTATGGAGGCCAAAGAGCTTATCGATGATTTTATCCAAGAAATAAATACCCGTGAACTATTTTCGCAAAGAACTCGCATCCATGGCGATTATCACCTTGGTCAGGTTTTAGCCACTGAGGACGATTATATAATCATTGATTTTGAGGGTGAGCCCGAAAGCAGCATTTCGGACCGAAAAATTAAGCATTCTCCACTCAAAGATGTGGCGGGTATGATTCGCAGTTATCATTATGCTATTTCGGCAAAGTTTTTCAATAGCGACCCTACTAAAAATACAGATAAAGCCAGAGTGGCCAAGGCTTCAGAACGGTGGTATGGCTTAATACAAAAAACATTTCTGGAAAAATATTTTAGTACTTTTGGCAATCCACACCCTCTTTTCAAAAATAATAATGAAATCAACTTTTTATTATTAGTATATTTATTGGAAAAGGCCGTTTATGAATTGGGCTACGAGGTAAGTTATCGGCCCGACTGGGTGAAAATCCCTCTCAAAGGCATAGTGGATGTGATTAGAGAAATTGAAAAATTGAAGATGTAAA
>JAZKGO010000195.1:0-3946 GCA_040385875.1 Bacteroidota bacterium | reverse complement strand
AAAACAGAAGTTAACGAATCTAGTAATTCGGCACCGCATCCATTACCTAATGTAATGGTTCATAGCCTTTTTACTGATTTTGACATCGACCTTTTTAAAGGCGGAAAGCATTTTAAGCTCTATGAAAAAATGGGCTCGCATACCTTGGAAAAAGAGGGGGTAGTAGGCACTTATTTTGCCGTTTGGGCTCCTTCGGCAAAATCTGTTTCTGTAATTGGCAATTTTAATTATTGGGATAAAAATACCCATCAGCTCTTTGTTAGATGGGACAGCTCTGGTATTTGGGAAGGTTTTGTGCCACATGTAGGAAAAGGCGAAACGTATAAATTTTGCATATCTACCCAAGATGGCCGCCATTTAGAAAAAATTGACCCTTATGCCCATTATTTTGAGGAACCACCCAAAACAGCTTCCATTGTTTGGGACAATTGGTACGAATGGGATGATAAAAAATGGATGGACTCTAGAGCTGCTAAAAACGCATTAAACGCTCCTTTTTCAGTTTATGAAGTGCATTTAGGCTCATGGAAGCGTGACCCAAACAATCCTGACAGGTTTTTAAGCTATCAAGAACTTGCCCGTGACTTAGTGTCGCATGTAAAAGAAATGGCTTTTACCCATGTAGAGTTTATGCCCGTAATGGAGCACCCTTATGCACCCTCTTGGGGCTATCAGGTGACAGGATATTTTGCTCCAAGCTCGAGATTTGGTGACCCTCAAGGTTTCATGCATTTGGTAGAAGAGCTTCACAAAAATGATATTGGAGTAATATTAGATTGGGTTCCCTCCCATTTCCCAGGTGATGCACATGCACTTTATGAGTTTGATGGCACCCACTTATACGAGCACCCTGATATGAAGCGAGGCTATCACCCTGATTGGAAATCTTATATTTTTAATTACGGTCGAAATGAAATCCGCAGCTTCCTAATTTCCAACGCAATGTATTGGCTCGATCGCTTCCATATAGATGGGCTGAGAGTGGATGCAGTGGCTTCGATGCTCTATCTCGATTATTCGAGAAATACAGGCGAATGGGATCCAAATGAGTTTGGTGGCAATCAAAATTTGGAAGCAGTGTCGTTATTTAAAGAATTGAATGAAGCCGTTTATACTTCCTATCCTGATATTCAAGTGATTGCCGAAGAGTCTACTGCTTTTCAATCGGTTTCTCGACCAGTTTGGATGGGGGGACTTGGTTTTGGCATGAAGTGGATGATGGGATGGATGAATGATACATTGAAATATTTTGAAAAAGAAGCTTTGTATCGCAAATGGCACCAAAATCAAATTACCTTTTCAGCTGTATATGGTTTTAGTGAAAACTTTATGTTGCCACTTTCACACGACGAAGTAGTCTATGGCAAGCAATCGCTACTGAATAAAATGCCTGGCGATTCTTGGCAAAAATTTGCCAATTTGAGATTGTTATATACTTATATGTACACTCATTTTGGCACAAAGCTTTTGTTTCAAGGAGGAGAGTTTGGCCAATCAGCTGAATGGAACTATGGACAAAGCTTGGATTGGCACCAGACGGAGCAACATCATCATCAAGGTATTATGAAATGCGTAGCCGCCTTGAATAAGCTATATCGCTCGGAACCAGCCCTTTATGAAAAACAATTTAACCCAGAAGGATTTGAGTGGCTGGATACTTCAGACCATGAAAATTCGGTGATTATTTACCAAAGGTCCGGTTTAAAAGCCAAAGAAAATCTGATAATTGTGCTAAATATGACACCAGTTCCTCGTGAAAATTACAGAATTGGGGTCCCTTTCCAAAACATTTGGACAGAAATATTCAATTCAGATAGCAATGTTTTCGGTGGAACTAACCATTATCTAAATTCTGTGAAAATAGCCGACGAAATGGCTTGGCAAGGTAAAGCCTTTTCGATTAACCTTTCACTTCCTCCATTGGGTGGCATTGTTATGAAAGTTAAATAACCAAAGAAAGAATTACGTTTTTTCAAATAAAAGCCTCTGAAAATAAATTTTCAGAGGCTTTTTCTCAACAAGAATTAATCTTCTATTTTAATTACAATAATCTCTGATCACTGTATAAGCCACTGTATAACCCAATTCACCCGCTTTTGACAAGTCTGAGCAACCACCTAACTCATCACCCAAACTTTTAGCAATTAAGCCTCTCACATAATAAGCCTCAGAATATTTTGAATTGAGCTTAAGGGCATTGTTACAGTCTTGCAAAGCGCCACGCTGATCACCTGTTGACGAACGAGTAAGCCCTCGGTTAAAATAAGCCTCCGCATAAATAGGGTTCAACTCGATGGCTTTATTAAAATCTACAATGGCTCCTTTTGCATCGCCAGATTTCACTTTGCCTATTCCTCTGCTAAAATACCCTTCAGAACGATCAGGTGAGAGCTCTGTCAGTTTCATTTTTTCTTGCACTTCATTGCGTAATTGGTCTAATTTTTCTTTTGAAATAGAGCCAGTATAATAGATCTTATCGGTTTGGATATTGTTAATCTCTAAGCTTTTATTAAAATCAGCAATGGCGTCTTTGGTTTGCCCCAATTTACTTTTGGCGAAACCTCTTCCATAAAACGCCTTTATATTGAGAGGGTCTGTAGTAATTGCTTTATCAAAATCGAAAATTGCTTCACGGTATTCTTCAATTTGGCTACGGCAATAGCCCAAATAATAGTAGTTCTCAGCCTCCTCAGGTTGCAATTCAACAGCTTTGGTATAATCGATGATTGCCCCTTTAAAGTCATTTAATTTAATTTTACTAAAACCTCTTCCTGAGAATGCCTGAGGCCTTTTAGGACTCAAAACAATGGTTTTGTCAAAGTCTGCAATACTACCAGAATAGTCAGCCAATTTAGTTTTGCACTGCCCTCTTGCCAAAAAATAAGTCATCGATTCGGGTGTAAGTTCGATGGCTTTATTCAAATCGGCCAATGCTTGCTTATCCATATTTAGCTTCATTCTGGCAACCCCTCTATTAAAATAGCTTGATGAATTGTCTGGTGAAATTTCAATGGCACGGTTAAAGTCTTGCAATGCCCCTTTTAGATTTTCTTGTCTCGACTTGCTCATCCCTCTATTGGTAAAATAAGTTGCATCTTTAGGATTCAAATCAATGGCACGGTCAAAATCGTCAATGGCTCCTTTATGATCCTTTAGGTTTGCTTTGGCCATTCCTCTTCCAAAATAGGTGTTTGCATTTTCAGAATTGATTGAAATAGCAATACTAAAAGCCTGAACTGCCCCAGCAAAATCACCTGAATTGTTACGAGCAATCCCTTGTTGGTAATATTCCTCTGCGGTAGTTTGAGCAATCAATAATGGAGAAGTTGTGAAAAGTGCAATCAATAATAATACAGTAGTAAATAATTTCATTCGCTGAAAATTGGTTTTTTGGTTTAAATTTTTGTGATATAATTTCACCCCAAATTTCAGCATTTTATTTGTGATATTCTCGTTTTTTTTGTAAAAATTGTTTGGGAGGAAATATTAAAGTAATAAACTTATATTCGCCCTATGCATTAGTAGTCCAGTCAAGCAATATTGGAAATCGTACGAAAAAATGTTTGGAGATCGATGTTAAAAAAAGCTTGTTCACCTTGGCAAGATTTTTTAAGTACCTAACTATAGGCAAACGGAAATTTATGATTGGAATACTGAATGACAAAAAGCTCAATACTCATCACTTTTCCCTAAATCACCAAGCCCAGTCCAAACAAAACCGAAAACAGTAAGGAGGTTAAAGCCATTTTTTTGAGAAAAGTGTCAATTTTTTTGGGTTCATCTTCAACCTTAATCCCTTTGCCAATTTGAAATAAAAGCGGAACGGCCAGTAAAAATATAAATTGACGGATTGATTGGTAATTGATAGCACAGTAAATAATAGCAGAAAAAAGGCCTCCAAACACTAAAAACCTGTGGTATTTGATACCAAATGATTTTCCAAATC
>JAZKGO010000194.1:12533-14408 GCA_040385875.1 Bacteroidota bacterium | reverse complement strand
CATTGCCCTTGATTATCAATTGATTAGTATTACGTATGCTGTATTGTTTTAATTTATTTTCGTCAAATTTTCTACCAATATAAGTAAACTAAAAGTAATTTGCAATCTATGATTTTCTCGATGCCCTCAATGCGGATAGTCCAATGCCTGTGGCATCAAAGCCGCCATCCACTGCAATCATTTGGCCTGTAATATAGGAGGCTTTTTCAGAACATAGAAATACAATTGTTTCAGCAATATCTTGCTCCGTGGCAGAGCGATTCAATGGAATGTCGTCGTAATAGGCTTTGATAATCTCTGGCGAATGTACCGCTTCAGCCAGTTTGGTTTTCACTGGCCCGGGTGAAACACAGTTGACCCGCACGCCGTAATCCCCCAGCTCCACCGCCAATTGTTTGGTCAAGTGTACCACCGCTGCTTTGGAGGTGCCATAAGCTACTCGCAAGGTACTAGCACGAACAGCCGAAATGGAGGCAATATTCACCACCGATCCTTGGCTTTCTTTCAAAGCAGGTATGGCTGCCATTGTACATAGGAATACCCCATCCAGATTGGTGGCCATGATTGTTCGCCAGCATTCAAAATCCATTTCTTCAAGTGGTTTAAAAACCGCCACTCCTGCATTGTTCACCAGTGCATCGATACGACCGAAGGCCGAAAGTACCGCTGAAATCATGGCCTCCACCTGATTGGGAATGGAGACATCGCCTACTATTGGTAATGCGCCTTCCAATTGCTCTGAAGCTTTTTGCAATTCCTCTTCATCACGGTCAATCATGGCTACTTGCCAATTATTCACCAAAAACAGTTTTGTTGTGGCCAATCCGATTCCTCTGGCGGCACCCGTAACTATGGCAATTTTATTGGTCATGCTCTTATTTTTAAGCTCAATATAATTTTAAAAGGATACCTGCAAAACTAATGAAAAAATAGTTATTTGAATAGTACCTGCCTATTGTATTCCTCCTTAACTTTAAATGCTTTTTCCTATTTTCACTATAAAAATTCATGCCATATGTTAGCTAAAAAAATTCGGATATTTATTCTATCCTTTTTCAGTATTTCTTTCTTTTACACCCAAGCAGCTTCGGTTGACAGTCTAGCCGTTCCGAGCAAAGTGATGAATAAAAATTATAAAGCTGCAGTAGTGCTTCCTAACAGCTACTCGAGTAATCAAAAGACTTATCCCGTTTTGTATCTTTTGCATGGAGGCGGTGGCCATTTCAATGATTGGCTCAACCAAACTCCTGACAAAATGTTGGTTAAAAACTTGGCTGACCAATACAATATAATCATTGTAATGCCAGAAGGGGAAACTTTTGGTTGGTATATGGATAGCCCATTTGATATGAATAGTAAATTTGAAACCTATCTTACCCAAGAGGTTATTCAAAAAATTGACAATACCTATCGCACTGTTAAAAACAACAAAGGCAGAGTGATTACTGGCCTTTCCATGGGCGGCCATGGCGCTATGTATTTATCGACTAGACATCCAGATTTATTTGGTGCAGCTGGAACCATGAGTGGAGCAATGGACATGAATTATACTAAATTTAGAGTAACAGAAGCTTTTACAAAATCGCTCAAAGAACGCTTTGAAAAATTATTGGGTACTTCAGATGCATCCAATGAGGTGTTTTTCAAAAACTCGATTGTGAACATGACTGAAAGCATCAAAAAAAATGCAATGCCTATTATCATTGATTGTGGTGTGGATGATTTTTTGATTGAGGCAAATCGGGAATTACATCGACGCTTGGTCTATAACAATACGGCTCACGATTATACCGAGAGGCCTGGAGCACATACTTGGGAATATTGGCAAAATTCACTGCCCTACCACATTTTATTTTTCAGCAAAGTACTTAAACA
>JAZKGO010000194.1:2512-12433 GCA_040385875.1 Bacteroidota bacterium | reverse complement strand
ATTTATATTCGGCCAACTAATGGTCGCACTGACGACCAGATTCGTAGAAACCATTCAATTCAGTATTTTTCTTATCCAAATTTTAAATTTGACCGACTACGCAAAGAATCTCCTGAAAAATACGAATCCTATGCTGATATGGGTTTAGACGAATGGATTACGATGCGAATTGAAGTACAAGGCTCAAAAACCCAATTGTATTTGAATAATAACAAACAACCTTCTTTGATAGTAAATGATTTGAAGCTTGGGGAGAATCAATCGGGGGCTATTGGCCTTTGGGTAGGGAATTATACGGAAGGCTATTTCAAAGATTTGAAAATCACAAAGAAAGAATAATTTTTAACAAAATGAACCAACTTTTAATATTTTAACTTATGCATTTGTACAAATTAAAATAGATGTAACAAACTGGGCTTTTCTGCCCCCAAAACCTAAAAAAAAATGAAAAAAATCACACTATTCCTTTCATTATTATTTGCCTTTGTGGCTACACAATCTGCTAATGCTCAATCAGTTGACGAAATGGTAAAAGAATGGGAAAGAGCAAAAACCTATACCAAAGAATATTTGGATGCCATGCCTGAGAGTGGTTATGCTTTAAAACCAACTCCTGAAATGCGCTCATTTGCTGAACAAATGCTGCATTTTACAGATGCCAATTATGCTTTTGCTTCAGCCGCCACTGGCGAAAAAAGCCCTATCGGAATGGGAGAGTCGGAAAAATCAACCGATAAGTCTAAAGAAAATGTAACGAAACTAGTAATGGCAGGTTATGATTTTGTAATCAACGGAATCAAAAAAATGACCCCAGCAATGATGGGCGAAACTGTAAAAATGTTTGGTCGTTTTGAAATGACTAAAGGAATGGCTATTGCCAAATGTTTTGAGCACCAAACCCATCATAGAGGCCAATCAACGGTTTATATTCGTTTGGCTGGTGCTAAACCACCTCAAGAAAAATTGTTTTAAAAAAACCAAAACTTCGTAATTCATTAAAACAAAAAGGCATCAAAATTGATGCCTTTTTGTTTAGATATTCAGAGCGGTTATGCCAACGATTTTCTCCCTACACCATCAGGGTTGTTGGCCAAAACTGAAGTATCATCCAAAATCATGGTTTCACCGTTTTGGGTTGAATAAGGCTTCCAATTGGGTAAACCGCCGCCGTTGGGGTTTCCTGTTTTTGCGAAATTTAAAAGAGATTTTGCCATTTTATCTGACAACGCTTTTGGGCGTTTTCCACCTCCAGTATGCGTAAGCATGAGGTCAGTATTGTAAAACCAAAAACAAATATCATTGCAATGGAAAGCTCTCATACGGCCATCAAAAAGGGGAGGTTGCCAGCCAAACCATGCCAAATAAACAGGGGCTTTTTTTTGCGAAACTTTTGCATCAGCGGCTGCCACCGCATTTTTTCGGTTCGAAACAATCATCGACCAAAGTTCTACCGGACGAGCCTTAGGGAAGTTTTTAGCATAAGCCTCCACTATTTCACTTGATTTATCTCCAAAACGAGATTTGATTTTTTCTTTTACCTCAGCCAGAGAAATATTCTCCAAAGTTGCATCGGTTCTACTCGGACTTTGTTCATTGAAAGTGGAGCAAATAATCAGCGGGATATCAGCTGAAAAATGATTTGAATCACTAAAAAAGGCTTTGTCGTTTAAGTATTCTCCATCGGCGACAGGGGAGTAACCCCCTCTTTGTAAGTTCATTCTCTTGGCTTCCTCCGCCATTTTCACTGCTGCTCTATCGGCAATATCGATGTACTGTCGCCATGGGATTTGCTGTAACTTTTCAATTTCTCCATTTTTCAACCCAGCTTCTTCCATCACTTTTTGGCCTAATTTTTCAGCATACTCTTTATTGACACCCGATAAAGAGTTACCACTTAGGCATACTGCTTTATGAAATAAACCTTTAGCCGACAGCATATTCATCAAGGTGGTCACTTTTGCTCCACCGCCCGATTGCCCCATTATGGTCACGTTATTCGGGTCACCACCAAAATTGGCAATATTATTTTTCACCCATTCCAATGCTAAAACCATGTCTAAATTGCCTACGTTACCAGAGGCAGCGTGCCCTCCAGCAGCTTTCAGATGGGTATATCCCAGCGAGCCAAGCCGATGATTCAATGAGCAAAAGACCACATTGCCCAATCTTGAAATGTTTTCGCCATGATAGCCGTCTTGCTCAATTGCGTTGCCATTTACAAAGCCTCCTCCGTGAAGCCATACAATTACTGGCCGTTTTTGAGAATCCAAGGTGGGCGTCCAAACGTTTATTTTCAAACAATCTTCCGATACATCGTCGTAGTTCCAATGATCTACAAACGAAGCATAAGTATTAGCGTAACGTTTCTCCATAATTTGTGGAGCGGAATTTCCCCACCACATTGCTGGGCGAACATCCGTCCAAGAGGCGGGCTTTTGTGGAGGCATAAATCGATTCTTGCCAGAGGTATCTGCTCCATAAGGTATTCCTAAAAACTGATGGATACCTCTCAAAATAAAACCTCTTACTTTCCCATATTCGGTGTTGGCAATAGCAAGGTTATCGCCCACCAATAAAACCTGATCGTCTCCAATAGATTTGGGTGGCTTTGCCAAAACATCAGAATTTGCAAATGATTGGTTGGCAAGCCCTACACCAGCAGCGCTTATGCTTAGCGACTGAATAAAATTTCGTCTCGATGACTTCATAGCTTTTTATCTTTAATTTTGGAAAAATAGATAGTTTAATAATAAGCTAAAATAGAGGAAATTATGAAGATTTCTATCCTGAAATCCACGAATCAGTCAATTTTAACGTCGAATAGTTCAAAGCATTCGGCATCTGGATTCTGGCGGAAATCGATTTATCCAAATAATAAAAATGAAATTTAGCAGGTGAAATTTCCCAATAGGAAACTTCGCATAAATTATTTTTCAATAATTCTGTGATTTTTTTTAGTTTCTGCGATTAATTGTTTGAAAATCAATTTTAAACGAAATTAAACAACTAATAAAATGAAAAAGCTTACACTCAAACATTTCATGATTGCATTTGCCTATTTCCTTTTTTCAATTATAGCATTACAGGCCCAAAAACCTAAAATGATTAAATTGCGCCATGTGGATAGCTTTACAATAAAGTCGAAATACAATCACAAAAATTATGTGGTCAATATAATTTTGCCTACATCTTATTCCAAAAATGATAGTATAAGCTATCCCGTGCTTTATGTTTTAGACGGCAAGTTTTCCACAGCTTCCTTCTATGCTATAAAAGAAAGTTTTGAGCTATCCAAAGAAGTAAAGGACGTCGTTATCGTAACAATTGACAATAAGGTGAACACTCAAAACGAATGGCTTATGGCTCGCCATTATGACTATACGCCCTCCAATGACTCCATTGCCGACAAAGGAATTGCCAATTTTTTCAAATTGCCGGCAGATAAAATGAAATCTGGCGGGGCAAATTTGTTTTTAACAACACTCGAAAATGAAATTATTCCTTTTGTTGAAAAAAGATATAAACTCACCCATGAACGTGGTATATTTGGGCATTCACTGGGTGGGCTATTTGTAGGTTACTGTTTGCTAAAAAGGCCCCATCTTTTTCAAAAATATTCACTCAATAGCCCCTCATTTTGGTGGAAAAATAGTGAAATAATCAACTTATTTAAAAGTGAAACGGGTTCAAGCTATCAAACTAAGGTATTTATTTCGGCTGGCCAAGTCGAAGGTGATTTTATGGTAAGACCTGTAAAATCAGTAGTGAAGATGTTTAATGAAAAGTACCTCAATATGAACATAACTGAAAAAATATTTGAGGACGAAACCCATATTTCTGTTGTGCCTATGGCTACAAGTAAGTCTCTTAAAGTTTTATATTCTCGATAAATAGATGAGAGAATATAAAGAAACATTTTTAGCCTTGATTCAAGAAAACAAGGGCATTCTGATAAAAATATGCAATGCTTATTGTAGCCAAAAAGCGGATAAAGATGATTTGGCACAGGAAATTGTATTCAATCTATGGAAGAGTTTTGAAACCTATAGGCCTCATTATAAAGTGAGTACCTGGATGTACCAAATTGCTTTGAATGTAGCCATTTCATTTTATAGAAAAGAGAAAAGAAATTTGAATTTTACCGCCTATTCTGAAGAGCTAATCGTATTTGAAAATGACGGTGATAATAGCTTGGAAAAAGAGGGGAATCTGCAAATACTCGAAACTTTTATACAAGAATTAAATGAAATAGATAAGTCGATTATGCTTTTGTATCTCGACGACAAATCATACAAAGAAATAGCCATTTGTCTGGGCATTACAGAAACCAATATTGCCACCAAAATCAGTCGTATAAAAACTAATTTAAAATCAAAATTTTCAAAAAGATAATGGAACTGGATCAACTAAAATTAATGTGGCAAGAAAAAAACTCGGCAGTGGGTTTGAATGCCGGTTTAATTGAAAAAATACAAACCCAAAAGGTGATTTCAAACCTAAAACCCTTTTTAACTTCGAGATATGTGGTATTGGCCCTTCATATTTTTGCTATGGTTTTTATACTTTTTTCCCTTTTTAATAATCAAAATATCCCCTATTTTGTATCAGGGATTGTTTTATTTGCCTTTTACATTTTTCTAGTATACCATTGCGTTCAAGAGATTATTTTAGTAAGAGCAATGAGTTCCGTTAAAACCATACTGGAAGCACAACAATCATTAGCAAAAATCCAAAGTCATAATCTACTGTTTTTGAAACTTTCAGTGCTTTTTATTCCAGTCTTTTTAACCTACCCCATTGTAGTGCCAAAAGGTCTCGCTGATTTGAATATAAATATTTGGAGCAATTTTGATATTTTGGAAGCATCAAATGGCAATTGGTGGTCTGCTCAGCTGGTTGCTTTTATTATTCTAATTCCTCTTGGTATTTGGTTTTACTTACAAATAAATGCAAAAAATTTGGATAAATTTTGGGTGAAAAGAATAATTAAAAAAAGCATGAATGCTTCGGTTGTGAAGTCTCTTGAATACCTCAATGAACTAGAAAAATTGAAAAACTGATAAGGCCTTATACTTTTAGCATCTCACTATCAAATAGAGACAGAAAAAAGTTGGTCAGAAGGCCCCTCTGTAATCAATTTAATTTTTTGCCGTTTACCACCACTTTTTTCAATATAAATCCATTTACAATTGCTTTGTTGATTTCTGGAATTTTAGCTTTTAATGTAAGATTTTCAAAATCAAAATTAGAAAGCTTATCGTATTCTGTAATGGCTACATCGAAGAAAATTTCGCAATCCAATTTTATGTTTTTTAGTGAAATATGATCGGAATACGAAAGGGGCACATCCTTACGCCCCTGAAGGTCAAAAAATTGTGTCCAAGGTTTTACATAAATCAAACTTCGGGCTTTACCAGTGATATTTTCCACGCTGATGTATTCATATTTTTGTGGAGTATCTGGTCGCATTTTGAGCCATAAAACCCGCTGAGCATCGTTTACTTTGATGTTGCGCATCACTACATTTTTGATATGTATGGCCTCACTTCCGCAAGTTAGCGCCCCATGGCAAAAGCCAAACTCACAGTCTTCGATCACAATATTAGCGTTGCCACCATTGTTTGGGTCGGTATCTGCATAGGGCCCTTTGCCTCCCTTCAATGCAATGGCATCGTCGTTTACGGCCAGATAGCAGTCTTTTATTAATACATTGGTACAGGCATCCAAGTCAATTGCATCGGTACTGGGGGCTTTTACGGGCTCATGAGGGGAGGTGATTCGGAGGTTTAATATTTTCAAATTCTGGCATTTGTAATAGTGGCTGGTCCAAAATCCCGAATTCTTAAGTTTTACATCTTGTATTTGCACGTCATTACTGTTCCAAACAAATAACAGTCGTGGCCTCGATACTTCGAGGTTGGTACAATTGGGATTCTCTTTTCGTCTTTGCCAAAATGCTTCCCAATATTTCAGGCCATTGCCATCAATCGTTCCATTACCAGAAATAGTAAAACCGTTTACTCCGTAGGCATTGACCAATGCTGGGAAATAATCCAAGTTTTGGCCTTCCATTCTTGAGGGCATTAAGGGATAGTCTTTGATATTGTCAGAGCCTTTGAGCGTAGCATTTTCTGAAACATACAGATGAGTTTTAGGTTTAAAAAACAAGGCCCCAGACATAAACGTGCCTTTGGGTATTACCACTACTCCGCCCTTTTCGGCAGCCTTGTCAATTACCTTTTGTATGGCAGCAGTTTGTACGATAGTGCTATCCATTTTGATCCCAAAATCAGTCAAGATAAATTGTTTCCCTAAGCTTTCAATCTTTATTTTTTTATAGTCAAAAAACCATGCTGGTATAATGCTTCCGTCTGGAAACTTATTTTTTTGAGCCTCAACTTTAACAAAAATTGTCAATAGAAGAGACAAAATAATAAAGATTCGTTTCATAATATTTTGATTATAATTCCACTACTAAAATAGACTCAAAAGTACAAATTTAGATAGATAATTCTTCCCTTTTGGAGAGCAGATATTAGAAGCGAAAATTTTTATAGAAGATTTTTGAATACATTTGTGAGATAGATTTAGCAATCGTTTGAAATACCTTCCCCGACTTTTCTAAAGAATGAGCCTAAATCAACTAATTGAAAATACAAAAGATATGTCTGAGTTTCCCCCTTGTCCCAATTGTAATTGTGAATATACTTATCCGAGTGATAATTTGATTGTATGCCCAGAGTGCTTTCATGAGTGGAATCCTGAAGAGGCTGAAGTACAGGAGTTGGGAACCACAGTATTAGACTCTAATGGCAATGAACTCAAAGATGGCGACTCAGTGGTAGTAATTAAAGATTTACCTGTAAAAGGAGCTCCAAAATCCATTAAAGCTGGCACTAAAGTTAAAAACATCCGCCTAACTGATGGCGACCATAATATTGATTGTAAAATCGATGGCTTCGGAGCAATGGCTTTAAAATCAGAGTTTGTACGAAAAGCTTGAAATATTTGATGCTTATTTTCGAATACTTCTAAACAATCAATACTTAAACTGTATTCATAAAAAAAGGAGCAAGAGCCAATTCAATTGGTTCCTACTCCCTGATAAATTAAATCTATTCGTTTCAAGTCCCTTTCTCCAATTCAACTTTAAAGGGCTGATTATAATACCTTTTACCCGTGGTTTTGAACAAAGCATTGGCCACCGCACCGAATACTGGTGGGAATGGAGGCTCTCCCAAACCCGTTGGATCCACTTCGCTTTTTACAAAATGAACATCTATTTTTTGTGGAGCTTCCCCATGACGAATCATTCTGTAATTATGAAAATTGGTTTGCTCGGCAGCACCCTCTTTATGGGTTAGCGCCCCATAAAAAGAATTGCCAATGCCATCCACCACGGCACCTTGCACCATATTTATGGCGGCATCTGGGTTTACGACCACCCCACAATCCACCGCACTCGTTACGTGTTCTACATACGGTTGGCCATCTCTCATAACCATATCCACCACATGACCAGCATAAGAGGCATGGCAGAAATAAGCGGCTACGCCTCGTTTTTTTTCTGCATTTTCAGGTTTTCCCCAACCCGATTTTTCTTTTAACAATTCCAATACACCCATGTATCTGGCGGCATCATAATCATTGTTTTTACCAACTGGATTTTCCTTTGCTTTTTTCAATAAATCAAGTCGAAGCTGGATAGGGTCTTTGCCCATTGCCTCAGCCACTTCATCCAAAAACGATTGCTCTGCCGCCGCATTGAAGTTTGATCGTGGTGCCCTAAAAGCACCAATGGTTATATTGGATGGAATCTCCCAAGATTCGGCCAAATAATTATCAATAGCACCTGCTGGAAAACGATTGGCATGTATTGGGCTTTCAGGAATTCCGCCACCTTTTACATGAAAGCCAATCAGATTTTTATTCGCATCCAACGCCGCACGATAAGTGGCAGTGTACATTGGGCGATAGATTCCGTAAGTCATATCGTCTTCACGGCTGTAGATTAATTTTACTGGCGCTTTTACTTTTTGAGAGATACGAGCCGCCTCATATACATACTGCGAATAGGCTCTACGCCCAAAGCCACCTCCCATTCTGGTCATCTGAATTTCAATTTTATCGGCAGGAAGATTTAGGATTTTTGCCAGTGTAGGTTCCATCCAACTGGGAGCTTGTAATGGGCCTGCTACTAAGGCTTTATCAGCCTGCACATGAGCGAAGAAATTCATCGGTTCCATGCAGTTATGTGCCAAAAATGGTGCGTTGTAAGTTCGTTCGATTATTTGAGCCGCATTTTTAAACGCTGTTTCAGGGTCGCCATCTTTTCGTTCTTGTTTGCCTGATTTTTTAGCGAATTCAGCCATCATTTCCAATTGGCTGCCTGTAGTTTCCAATCTGCCTGGCACAGTCACTTCTCGTTTTCCGCCCCTTCCTGCCATTGTTTCTTTCACATCGCCAGCGGCTTCCCATTGCACATTTAATTTTTTACGAGCACTCATCACTTGCCAAGTAGAATTTCCCACCACAGCAATCAAATCGTTAAAAGTACGGGTATCAAAACCACCTTGCTCAAAGCCATCATCGTACAATTTAAAGCTAAAAATATCCTTTATTCCGGGCATTTTTTTGGCGGCGGCAGCATCAAACGACTTCAACTTCATACCAAAAGCGGGCGGATGCTGAATCATGGCAATGAGCATTCCGTCCACACGATAATCCATTCCAAAAAGTGGTTTTCCTGTAACTACTTTTAGGCCTTCCGAATTTTTTGTTGATTTACTAACAATAGAAAAATCTTTTACAGCTTTCAATTTTATGTCTTTTGGAACAGGAATGGTGGCAGCTTTGCTTGCCATTTCACCATATTTAGCCGATTTTCCACTTGAATGTGATAAAACACCTGCTTTGGTAGTGATTTCAGAAGCAGGTACACTCCAAGTTTGAGCGGCCGCTTCGATCAACATTTGTCGTGCTGAAGCACCTGCATTTCTCAATGGTTTCCAGTACATTCTCACCGAATTACTACCACCTGTAAATTGCGGCCCCAATTTCACGCTATCATGGACCCCCATTTCTACCACCACATTTTTCCAGTCAGCATCCAATTCCTCGGCTACCATCATGGGCAGTGAAGTCATTACATTTTGACCAAATTCTGGGTTGGGACAAAAGATTTTGATTACATTTTCAGGCGTGATTTTGATATAACCATTCAATTCGCTCCAAGTATCAGCGATGTTCAATTTTTCGGCTGCGTTCGCTTTTGCAAACCAACTGAAGCTTAATAACATACCTCCTCCAGCTAAAGCGGTAGACTTCAAAAAATCTCTTCTATTTGATGTATTTTTCATTTTCTGATTAGTTTTTAGCTGCTGTTTTTATAGCTTCTTTTATTCTCAAATAAGTACCACACCGACAAATATTACCACTCATGGCGTTATCAATATCCTCATCCGTAGGTTTTGGATTTTCCTTTAATAATGCCGCTGCACTCATGATTTGGCCAGATTGGCAATAACCGCATTGAGCTACATCATGCTCAAGCCAAGCTTTTTGAACAGGATGTGTTCCGTTGGCCGACAAGCCCTCAATAGTTGTAATGGCCTGTTTTTTTACTGCCGAAACAGGCAAGCTGCAAGAACGAACGGCATTTCCATCCAAATGAACAGTACAGGCTCCACACATGGCCATGCCGCAGCCAAACTTTGTGCCAGGCATGTTGAGATGGTCACGCAAAACCCAAAGCATTGGCGTGGATGGATCAACATCTACTAGTTGGGTTTTGCCATTGATTTTTAAAGAATATTTTGCCATTTTCTAATCTATATTTTGTGTTAAAAAATCTAATAAAATTAAAATAAAATAGTTGCTTATAATTACTGAAATCAAATAAGAACTTACGAAAATCAAACT
>JAZKGO010000194.1:0-2412 GCA_040385875.1 Bacteroidota bacterium | reverse complement strand
TAAAATAGTTGCTTATAATTACTGAAATCAAATAAGAACTTACGAAAATCAAACTATTTATAAATTTTCGCTAAAAGGCTGATTATAAAGTCGTTTGCCTGTTGCTTTGTACATTGCGTTGGCCAAAGCTGCATACACTGGAGGGTAGGCTGGTTCGCCCATGCCTGTTGGGTCTTCCGTACTTTCTACGAAATGAATTTCAATAGCTTTCGGGGCTTCATTATGACGTATCATTCTGAAATTATGAAAATTATTGACATCAGGAACGCCCTTTGTAAAACTCATTTTGCCGAACATAGAGGCTCCCACAGCATCGACAATACCACCTTCAGCCATGTTTTTAGCTGCGATGGGATTGACCACAATCCCGCAATCAATGGCACACCAAACTTTGTTGATTACTGGAGAGCCGTCTTTCATTTCCAAATCTAGCACATGAGCTGCATAAGAATCGTGACAGAAATAGGCTGAAAAACCTAATTTTCTATTAGCTTTTGTATTGTCCCAATTTGACTTTTCTTTCACCAATTCCAATACTTTTGCAAAGCGTTCAGGCTGATAATCATTGTTTTTGCCAACAGGGTTTTCTTTGGCACGTTTTAATAATTCCAAACGAAAAGCGATGGGGTCTTTGCCCATTGCCTCAGCAACTTCATCCAAAAAAGACTGCTCAGCAGCAGCCATAAAATTGGAATGCGGTGCTCGGTAGGAGCCAACCGTAATGTTGGTGTCGATGGTGAAATCTTCTGCCAAATAATTATCAATTGCCCCCGCTGGAAAGCGATTGGGCGATAAAGGCGATTGCGGCATTCCACCTGCTTTTACGTGAAAACCAATCAGATTATTGTTGGCATCCAATGCGGCACGGTACTTTGCTGAATAAGATGGGCGATAAATACCTGCGGTCATATCGTCTTCTCTGGTGTAAATGAGTTTTACTGGAGCTTTCACTTTTTGCGAAATCAAAGCCGCTTCAATCATCCAATGAGCATACGATCGGCGACCAAAACCTCCGCCCAAACGAGTCATTTTTATGTCAATTTTCTCCAAAGGCATCCCCAAACGTGCAGAAAGGGCTTGTTCGGTCATTTCTGGCTTTTGAAGTGGCCCTGAAAGTTCGGCTTTCTCTTCGGTTACATGTGCAAAGAAATTCATTGGCTCCATGCAGTTATGAACCAAAAACGGTGCATTGTAAGTGCGTTCAATCACCTTTGCTGCATTTTTGAAAGCAGTTTCTATGTCTCCATCCTTTCTTCGAACATTACCAGATTTTAGCATTAATTCTGCAAATTTGGCGGTATGGTCGGCTGTGTTTTCTAATCCTGCTGGAATATTCATGGTCATTTTTCGCCCATTCATATTTCTTTTTTCAGCAAAAGATTCGGCTTCCTGCCAGTCAACTTTTAAGGCTTTTTTGGCCTGCATCACTTCCCAAGTGGAGTTGCCTACAATTGCCACAACCTCATTGAATTGATTGGTGTCAAAAAATGTTTTTTCGTAGTCTTCGCTAAAAATTTTGATTGGAAAAGCAGCCTTAATTCCTTTCATTTTCAAAGCTGCTACGGCATTTAACGACTTGAATTTCAAACCTATCGCTGGCGGATGCACAATCATGGCAATCAACATTCCTTCTTTTCGGGTATCAATGCCAAAAAGTGGTTTGCCTGTTACTATTTTCTCTAAATCTCTGTTTTGTTGGCTTTTGCCTATTATTTTGAAATCCTTTACTTCTTTCAGTTTTACATTTTGGGGAACTGGAATTTGAGCGGCGGCTGTGGCCATCTCGCCATACTTTGCTGATTTTCCAGACTTCTTATGATGCAAAACACCTGATTCTGTATTGATTTCTTCCAAAGGAACATTCCATTTTTGTGCTGCTGCTAATCGTAACATTTCTCTTGCTGTGGCACCAGCTATTCTTAAAGGTTTCCACCCTTGATGAATGGCCTGACTTCCGCCGATAAATTGTCGGGTAAAATGTTTGGTATCTAAATCGGCTTGTTCGATAACAATTTTGGAAAAATCTACATCCAATTCCTCTGCAACAATCATGGGCATGGAGGTTTTTACACCTTGCCCACCCTCTGGATTCGGCGACATGATTTTGATGATATTATCGGCAGTGATTTTTACAAAACCGTTGAGCTCATTGAAGGCGACTGGACCGTTTGCAATCGGCTCATTTCCAAGTGCTTTCGTGCCAGAAAAGAAACCAATACCCAGGATAAAACCACCACCTGTAAGGGCGGAGGCTTTTAGGAACGAACGGCGATTTAAATTTTCCATAAATTTTTATACGTAATCAAATATAACGATTATTTATCCAATCCTTTCTCATTCAGCCATTTAGATAATAAATTTGCAACTTCTATATTATTTAAATCAGACATCGGAAAATGCGTATTGCCTTTT
>JAZKGO010000193.1:5715-10819 GCA_040385875.1 Bacteroidota bacterium | reverse complement strand
TAGTTTGTTTAGTGATTGGGAATTACATCCTTTTGTCATTTCGAACCGCCCCGTAGTTAGCTGGTGAGAAATCTACCTCATTGAGAAAAAGTGAGAAAGTGAAATTATTGGGCGTATCCTAGCGGCTCAGCCAAGCAAAGAGTGAGTAGCGAAAGCCTCACAACCGGCTTGCGTTCGGCTGCACTTAGCAACAAGTCGTCGACATCCCCAAATTATAGCCAATCTTTTTCTCTTTTCTCTTATATTTTTTCTGAAATCTAAAATCTAAAATCTCACATCTCAATTCCCTAACCTTTAAAAACTAATCCCCAAGCAATCAATACCTCCAACTAGTCAAATCCACGCCTTTTGGGCTAGTTTTTTTCATGTCTTCTGCCCATTTTGGAATGAACATGCGGTGATAGCGTAGGCGGCTGATGTAATTGGGTTGAGTGTGGTCGCCGTTCCAGCAGTGTTCGGCCCGGTCGCCATAGTCCACTTCGCCTTCGTAGGCTGGGCTGTTTAGGTTTTTTAGTTCTGCTTCGGCCAGATACACGGCATTGTTTAGATAATAATTGTCCATATCGCCACAATATAATCTGATTTTTCCTCGCCATTTATCGCCATTTTTTGCCCAATCACGCTTCAAAATATAGGTCAAATCAAAGTTTTCTTTCCAATATTCGGCCACTTTTTTGTCAATTACACCTGTTTTTTTATCCCAGATCGGTTTCGGATAGCCATTCGCATCAATGGGTGAGAAAACTGCATCCCAAATATCCCATTGTTGACCACTTCGGCTCTTTGTGCCGAGGGCAACCTCTCGCATATTGATGTCTTTCAAAGTAGTGGAAATTTGTCCCAAATAGTCTCGCATGCCCGGGCGAGGTGTTTTTTTGAAGTCACTTTCGTAGAAATAGGCATTTTTATCCTCATAAATATTTACGTTGGTATAGGCTCTGAAATCAATTGGATCCGGGCAGGCGGCGTAGCAACCGTTGTATTCGTCGGGGTATTTCACCTGCACGGCCAGCGCCTCCCAGCCGCCTGTTGAGCCGCCGTAGGTAAATCTGGCCCAGCCTTCGCCAATTCCACGAAACTGTTTTTCGATGTAAGGTATTAATTCATACGTAATTGCGTCGCCATAGGGACCAATGCTTTCGGTGTTTACGGCGTAGGAATCGTCGTAATAGGGGCAGGCATGTTGTATTTCAATCGCCAACACCCGAGGGAAGTTTGGGCCAGTCCATAATTTATAGAAATCGTAAGCTTCTTCTTGCACAATTTTGTTATAACCATATATTTTGAAGCGTTCGCTGTAGTCGGTTGTGGGTAGGTTGGCATCGGGCGGGGTAGTACGGAAGCCGCTAAAATCGTTGGGAAAATGCCCATGGAATATGGCCAGTGGGTATTTCACTTCCTTTTTCTCATCAAAGCCTTCGGGTAAAAGCACATGTGCCCCCAAATACATTGGCCTACCCCAAAACTCAGTGAGCAATTTGCTCTGGATTTTTATGTGTTTAATATATTTTGTGTCTTTCGGCTCCTCAATTGGTGGAATGGTTTGATCTAAATTTATGGTAAAATTCTGTACAGTTTTCGGATTAACCTTGATTTTCAACGGCTTAGAATAAATATTGCCCGGTGCTAAATTCCATTGCTGGCCTTCGCCACGATCCATTGGTAACTTTACGGTATGTCCATCTTTGCGATGAAAAGTTTCATATTTATGCAATAAAACTTGCACATAATATTCGCCAGCGGGAATATCTTTCAATGCTTCAATCGGGTAGCCAAAAGTGTTTGCAGAATTAATAATTTTACTTTTATTGGCTGGCCAACTGTCCAAATCCAAGCCAAAAATCAGTTGCGTTTTATGGCCGTCTTCAATTTGAAAGCGGGGCTCAGCTTTATTGTTTTTCGAAAGCATGAGCAAAAGCCGACCATCCAAATTACCTTCACTTGGAAATTTTACTGTGAAATTGGTTTGTGCAAAAGAAAATGTGACAAAAAATAGGTTAATAATGATTAGCTTTTTCATGGGTTTTGTTGGTTGATTGAAGCTGTTTTTAAAAGTAAAAATTATTATTAGTTATAGCTAGGAGCAATTTATATATTTTTTTTGAAATGATTGTATTTGATTAACTCTATCAAATTTGACCAAAACCCCAACTAAGGTTAGAGTGCAAAAATTAAATCACTAAATTTGATTATTAAATTCTTTAAAATATTAAATAAATCAATTATCTACCTATGAAAAGAACACTATTTGCAACCGCATTAATTTGCATATTACTATTTGATAATCAATTATTTGCACAAAAAAAGAAAGGGCTTTATAAAGCTGAATTTGGAGTGCAGGGCTATACTTTTCGCCGGCAATTTCCCAAAGGAATTGAGGCTACTTTGGATACCATCAAAATTTTGGGTTTTACTGAATTGGAAGGGGGCGGAGGAAGAGGAATGAAACCTGAAGATTTCAAAAAACTTTGCGATAACAGAGGAATCAAAATCCCATCGGTAGGTTCTGACTTTAACGGCCTCAAAAAAGATCCAATGCAATATGTTACTAACGCCAAAATAATGGGTGCTGAATATGTTATGTGTGCTTGGATACCCCATAAAGGCAATGAATTTACTTTGGAAAATGCGAAAGAAGCTGTTGAAGTTTTCAATGCGGCTGGTAAGGTTTTCAAAGAAAATGGACTCACTTTTTGCTATCACGATCACGGCTATGAATTCCATAAAATGGCTAATAGTGAAGAAACTTTGATGGATTATATCATTCAAAATACCAACCCTGAATATGTTTCATTTGAAATGGACGTGCTTTGGACATTGCATGGGGGTGGTTCAGATGCACCTGAAAAGTTGTTGAAAAAATACAAAAATCGTTGGAAATTAATGCATGTGAAAGACTTGAAAAAGGGAGTCGTTGGCGATAAATCTGGTCATGAACCAGCTGAAAACGACGTAGTTTTAGGTACAGGCCAAGCCAATTGGAAAAAAATATTGAAACTAGCTAATAAACATGGTATCAAGCACTTCTTTATCGAAGACGAAAGCGAACACGAAATGCAAAATATTCCTAAAAGTTTGGCTTATTTGAGAAGTTTGTAATTTGGTTTATACACCAATTGTTATATTGTTAAATGGTTGAATTGCGGCATTGTTTTATAGTTTATTTATGCTATTGAACACAATTTTTAACTATTTAACAATATAACCATAATCTATAGGCTATTCGAAAATCCATGTTTTTCATTATCGGATAAATTATCCAAATTCCATTCTATTTTATTTTGGAATGGTTCAAGTCGTTTAATGCAATCTGTTTTCTGACAAATTTTGCATGAAAAAGGCATGCAGCCATCCGTATGCACAAATAATTCGATGGCTTCACCATATTTGTCTTTAATTGATTTTTCGATAGCGGCCGTTTCTGCATGCGCTTCATTTACATTGAAATACCATGGAACCGTTACATGGCAATCAAAATGAAGGGTGCTGCCATATTTGATAATTCTTAGATTGTGCATATCCACCCAGTTATCTCGCCTTACCGAGTTTAAATATTTGATTACTTCCGTAAGGAGCTCATTATCAGCTTCGTCCATTATTCCTGAAATGGCTTGCCGAATGATTTTGTAACCGGTAAAAACCAAAATAAATGAAAAAATAAGGGCAACTATACTATCAATAAGCTCCCATTTGGTAAAATATAAGAGCAAAAGCCCCACTATAATTCCAATAGTTGAATAAGTGTCGGATTGCAAATGTTTACCACTTGAGATTAGGGCAATTGAGTTATTCTTTTTGCCTTTTTTTATTGCATAATAACCTAATATATAATTGACTATAGCGGTAATACCTACTAAAAGGATTCCATGATCTAACTGAGCTACTTTGTTAGGCGAATTAATTTTTTCAATAGCCTCAATGAGAATTATTATGCCAGCCACGGAAATAAGAGCCCCTTCAATAGTAGCGGAAATAAATTCAACTTTGCCGTGGCCGTATGGGTGGTTTTTGTCACGAGGGATGGAGGCGAGGTAAAGGGCATAGAGCCCAAACATCGCAGAAGCTACATTGATGGTACTTTCCAAAGCATCGGTCAATATAGCCACCGAATTGGTCATAGAATAGGCTATTACTTTGATTATAAATAGTAATACACCTATTACCGCAATCACTTTTTGAATGCTGAAATTCTCTTTTTCTTTCACTCTTATTTTTTTAGAAAGTGATCATAGGCAAGTTTTGAAATATTGGCAGCTAGTTGATCGCACTTGTCGGTTTTTAGATAGGTTTCTGAGATAAATATAGTGATGGCAAATGCATTTCCATCGGGTAAAATCACGATTCCAGCATCGTTGACCGCCGCCGTAAACCCCTTTTCATCCGCACCTGACCAACCTGTTTTATGCCCAACAGTGGTGCCTTTGGGCAATAAACCTTTTATTCTATTAGTACCAGTGATCGTTTCGGTCATCATTTTCCAAAGGGTTTCGGTTGAGGCTTTGCTAATGGCTTTTTGTTGATAAAACAAAGCTAATAATTTTGACATGGCATTGGGAGTGGCATAATTTTCGTACTGAACTTGCGAATTTTTATGCATTTCTTCCTCAGTACCGACAATTGAAATATCCTTGATCCCTAAACTTTGCACAAATTGATGTGCTACTTTACAGCCACCAAGGAGCCTAAACTGAAAGTCACAGCCATTGTTATCAGACTCAGATACTGTTTTTTCAATTATTTCTTTTAAAGTGATTTCTGAATTTCCGTTAGGGTATAAATCTCGTAATGGACTATGCGTGTCGGGTAATAAATCCGATTTTTTGAGATTCATTTTTTGATTTAAAGTGAATTTTCCTTGATCAATTTGATTGAAAACAGCCATGGCCAGAGGGAACTTGTACACACTTTGCATGGGAAATTTTTCATTTCCATTGATGTCAATTCTTTCGTTGGTTTTAAGATTCAAAATTGAAACACCTACTTTCCCCTCAAATGGTTTTATGAGCTGAATCAAATCGTTTTCAATAGTACTTTTTTGACAAAAAGCATTGATTGTCAATAGATTGCAAATGAAAATAATTCCTAATTTATATTGGATGTGCAT
>JAZKGO010000193.1:2048-5615 GCA_040385875.1 Bacteroidota bacterium | reverse complement strand
CATTTATCAATCTGATTCATAATTTTTTCAGTATTGGCTCCCTCAGGCTTAATCCATGGCCTTTCCATCGGGTTGAAAACTTCAAAGAGACCACCAGGTTTCTTCCAGCAAATGGTTGAGTGAATACATTGGCCTGGTTTCCAAACGATTGTAACCTCACCATTACTATATTTTTTTGTTATGCTATTTCTATCCATATCTAATTATTAATTAAGTATAAATATACATACTCAACCAGTTTATTTCAAAATTTATATTTCGCCTTTTTATTTCTAATTTTGTGAAAAGCAGTTCACATTTATCCAACGCAAAATTACTTTGTCTAAATCATCCAATCAAACACCTTTAGCCAGGCAGTATGGAGCCATCAAAGCTAAATATCCAGGTGCTCTATTACTTTTTCGTGTGGGTGATTTTTATGAAACATTTGGAGAAGATGCGATTCGAACTTCAAAAATTTTGGGCATTGTTTTGACCAAAAGAGGCAATGGATCCGAATCAGAAACGGCCTTAGCGGGCTTTCCTTATCATTCCTTAGATGCCTATTTGCCAAAATTGGTTCGTGCAGGCGAGCGAGTAGCCATTTGCGACCAATTAGAAGATCCTAGATTTGCCCAAGGAATTGTAAAGCGTGGTGTTACTGAGTTAGTTACTCCGGGAGTTTCTTTCAATGACAATGTGCTGGATTCACGTCAAAATAATTATTTGGCCGCACTCCATTTTTCTGATAAATTAATTGGTTTGGCTCTTTTGGATGTTTCCACTGGCGAATATACTTGTACCCAAGGCGACACTGCTTATATCGAAAAACTTTTGCAAAGTTTCAGCCCTTCAGAGGTGCTTTATTGTAAAAAAAGCCGCAATCAATACACTTCAATTTTTGCTGAAAGGTACAATACTTTTACATTGGATGATTGGGCATTTACCACAGAGTTTGCGCAACCCATGCTCACTAATCACTTTAAAACAGCTAATCTCAAAGGTTTTGGAATTGAAAATTTAGAGTTTGGTATCATTGCAGCGGGGGTAATATTACACTATTTATCAGAAACTGAGCATAATGAACTCGGGCATATCAATAAAATCACAAGATTGGAAGCGGAGCAATTTGTTTGGCTCGATCGATTTACCATTCGAAATTTGGAATTGGTATATGCCCAGCAGGAGGGAGGTGTGCCGTTGATTGATATTTTGGATAAAACGGTTACACCCATGGGAGCTAGGCTTTTACGAAAATGGGTGGTATTGCCCTTAAAAGAAAAGGCACCCATCATTGAGCGATTGGAAACCGTTCGGATGTTTGTGGAAAAACCTATTTTGCAAGAGAATATCCTACACCATTTAAAACAAATTGGCGATTTAGAGCGACTTATTTCAAAAGTAGCAGTTAGAAGAATTAGCCCTAGAGAATTAGTGAGTTTAAAAAGAGCTTTGCAAAAAATAGAGCCCATTAAAACTTTACTATTAGAAACAAAGCAATCACCAATAGTTGAAATACCAGAACCAGATAATACACCCAAACCAATTCCTGATTTATTTACTCAAATTATTGAAAAAGAGGTAGTTGAGGAAATTGTTTTGCCTATTGAAGAAATAGAAAAAAAGGATTCATCTGTTTTGAAAAAGTATTCAGATCAATTAAATCCTTGTGCCTTTTTGTTGGAAACAATCGAAAAAACTTTGAGAGATGATGCCCCGATGGTCATGAACCAGGGCAATATGATAAAAAAAGGGATAGACTCAGAGTTAGATGATTTATTAGATATTGCTTATTCTGGGAAAGATTATTTGGTGAAATTACAAATGAAAGAAAGTATGAGGTCGGGTATCTCCTCTTTGAAAATTGCTTTCAACAAAGTTTTTGGATATTATTTGGAGGTTACTAATGCTCATAAAGATAAAGTGCCATCCGACTGGATTAGAAAACAAACATTGGTCAATGCCGAGCGTTATATCACTCCTGAACTCAAAGAATATGAGGATAAAATATTGACTGCTGAGGATAAAATTAATGTAATTGAGCAACGAATTTTTAACGAGTTAGTATTGGTTTGTGCCGAATACGTGAATCAAATTCAACAAAACTCTATTGTGATTGCCAAGTTAGATGCATTGCTTTCTTTTGCGAAGATCTCCCTTAAAAACAAATACGTTCAACCCAATATTACAGAAAATAAGCAGCTTAATATTAAAGAAGGTAGGCATCCAGTGATTGAGTTGGCACTTTCCTTGGGGGAGAGTTATGTGCCTAATGATATATTTTTGGATAATGAATCCCAACAAATAATTATTATTACGGGCCCCAATATGGCGGGTAAATCCGCTCTTTTGAGGCAGACAGCACTCATCGTTTTGATGGCACAAATTGGTTGTTTTGTGCCGGCTAAAGCAGCCGAAATTGGCATTGTTGATAAGATATTTACGAGAGTGGGGGCCTCAGACAATCTGAGTAAAGGTGAAAGCACCTTTATGGTGGAGATGACCGAAACTGCCTCTATTCTAAATAATTTAAGTGACAGATCTTTGATTTTGATGGATGAAATTGGTAGGGGAACAAGTACTTATGACGGTGTTTCAATCGCTTGGTCCATCGCCGAATTTTTGCATAAACATCCTCATTTTCATCCTAAGACCCTTTTTGCCACTCATTACCATGAACTAAATGAATTGGCTAAGGATTTTCCAAGAATCAAAAATTATAATGTGGCCGTAAAGGAAGTAGGTAATAAAGTGATATTTCTCAGGAAATTAATTGAGGGAGGTTCAGAACATAGTTTTGGAATCCATGTGGCCTCAATGGCGGGTATGCCTCAGCAAATTGTTTTGCGGGCCAATGAAATCATGCAAGAATTGGAGCAAGATCCAATCAAAGCGAAGAGTCGCAAAGCTATTGCCAATATGCCGAAGAATGAAATGAAGGTTGCAATAGTAGAGGGTAGCAACCCTCAATTTGATAAGATTATTGAGCAAGTTAGAAATTTAGATATTAATACCCTCTCACCCGTTGAGGCCCTTTTAAAATTAAATGAAATTATAAATCTTCTCAAGTCCTAGTTTTAGAATTATAGTCCCATTTGCAATATTTGCAAAGCCTATTTTTTGTCATTTCGCTTTTCTGTTTTAATAAATGGTTTGATTATTTTTGAAAATTTTTAAATTTGATTTGGAATTATTTATACATTTGGTTTAAATTCTAAACTTAATATTTCTGATGAAAGCTTTCAAACAATTTAAAACGCTTATTTTTTGTTTGGCTATCGCCAATATCCTACTTTCTTGCGGTGCCTCAGATAAAGCAACTGAAGCAGCCAACAATCTGTCGAGTCTAAAAAATATGGCTGAGAATATCTCTAAAAGTGCAGAAAGCATAAACGACAAGATTGCTGAAAGAAAGGCAAAAGGGGATACCATTGCTCTCCCTTATAAAGATTTGCAGAAGTATCTGCCAGTTATTTCAGGATATGAAAAGGACGGTGATGCCAAAGGTGAATCAGTAAATATGAGTGGGCTATCTTTTTCAACTGCCAGTCAAAATTACAGAAATGGGGAGGAGTCACTGAAAGTGTC
>JAZKGO010000193.1:0-1948 GCA_040385875.1 Bacteroidota bacterium | reverse complement strand
CAGGATTGTCTAATTTGTAATTATTTGATGAGCTTGTTTGCTCCATAATAGAAAATAAATAGCCAAATAATTCCTTTTATCAGAAAGAAAAAGAAACCAAGCCAACCTATTTTTTTTAACCAGATAAATAGTTTCTCTTTATTCATATTTTGCTAAAGAATATTTTTAAATCTTTCATCAAAGTTCACTTTTTCAACATTATTTACCACTAATTCATTGATTTTTTCATGCATTGGGTTAATGATTATGTTGTATTCCTTTTGGATAAGTATACTTGGCACCCTCAATGCCAACACATTTTCGTTTAGAAAGTAATGCTCAGTAATTTTCCAAAGTCTGTTATCATTAATTTCGAGTGCATTTTTAGGCAATAATTTTGAATCCATATTAACTAGAAATTGACTATTCAGATTTAAACTGATAAAACTATAGTCTTGTTTGAATGCCTCTTTTGAGGCAAAGTGAACAAAGAGTTCTAACATTGCCAATGATCTGGCCTCACTGGTATATAGGGCTGCTAGCCCTGGCCTATTCCATCTCCCACCATATTGTTTAGCACCATAACCTGTAAGGTCATTGATGTATTTAGTTTTGCTTATTCTGAATATTTCCATTATGCAAATAAACCATGTTCAATACGACCCAATGTTTGATCAATTAATTGAAAGCCAAATGGGGTATCTAAATAGGAAAGTGGAGTTTTATTGTCTAAAGAAGGTATTTCTGTTTTAAGCCAATTGGCAAAAGCTTCTTCCGAACCAAATACTTCTATCCCATGATTTTGTAATGAAGCTAAGTTTAAAACTTTGGAGGATGCATCACTATCCAAAACTTTTGTGGGGGCATATCTTTGTAATGTGCGCAAAGATACATGTAGTATATTGCCGATTTCTTGTAAGTTTAATGATAATTTTTCTGATAAATTGGATAAATATTTCATGTTGATTCCCTGTCTTGCATAATTTATCATTTGTGAAGTATTATCAAGTGGGCTTGTTAAATAAGCCATAATGGGCTCATTAACCATATTTAAATCTCTTCCATTTTTTTGAAATTTAGTTTCCTTTTTCATTTTTTATGTCATTTGTCACAAATATAATGACAAAATTCTGTATTCTCAAAAGCTTTAATTATTTTTTTCATTAAAAACTAACCTAATAAAATTTTTCTATAGATTTTTTTGTATTCACAAATTTTATAACTTGTAATAAAATAAAAATATCATGGCAAAATATAATTTAACTGTTAATAGTAAAAAATACAGTATTGAAGCTGAGTCTGATACTCCTTTACTTTGGGTCATTCGAGATTCTATTGGCCTGAAAGGTACAAAATTTGGCTGTGGAATGGCTCAATGTGGAGCGTGTACTGTGCACCTCAATGGCGAGCCTATTCGATCATGCCAACAACCAGTAGGCAGTTTGGCCAAGAATGCTAAAATTACTACAATTGAAGGCATCGGCGAAAAAACCTTAAATGCTGTTCAAAATGCTTGGATTGAACTCCAAGTACCTCAATGTGGCTATTGCCAATCGGGGCAAATTATGTCTGCAACGGCTCTTTTGAAATCCAATGCTAATCCGACCGATGCGCAAATTGATGAGGCGATGCAGGGCAACTTGTGCCGTTGTGGTACTTATGATAGAATAAGGCAAGCCATTCATAAAGCCTCGGCTTCAATTAACTAAAGTTAAAAATTCGGAACATTTTTAAATTCAATCAAAATGTCAAATAAAATACTTTCAAAGCGTAGAGATTTTCTAAAACTGAGCGGAGTAGTTGGTTTAGGACTTACTCTTGGGCTTGATTCTAAAGCAGTTGCTCATAATATTTCAAGAGCAAAAGCTGTAGTTTTGAACCTTGAAATAAATCCATTTATCATCATTAGCACTGATGGAAGCATAGCTTTGATCAATCCTAGGCCAGATATGGGGCAAGGTTCTACCCA
>JAZKGO010000192.1:0-20800 GCA_040385875.1 Bacteroidota bacterium | reverse complement strand
AAATTGTATTGAAATCACTTAAGCTAGCCTTCAAAATTAAGAACAAAGAAAACTTAGCATCAACATCAAACAGAATAATATTTGGCCATTAGATTTATAGTTCAAAAAACCATTCCCATATTGTTTTTTAGCGTGTTTGCTATTTAAGTATTTGCTTAAATAGCTTAAATTTGTTAGTTTTAATAAGTTTTAATAAGTAAATAAATGTTGATAACTCAAAATCTTATTAAGTTTTGATAAAATTCAATAAATTCCAACTGTTAATAACTTTATACCTTATCAAATGTTGGTAAAATTGAATAAAAATCAATTGTTGATAAGTTTTTTCTTTTACACATGTTAAGATATTTTAATAAATTTTCATTGTTAACAAGCTTAAAAACCGGGTTCTGTATCTAAAATGAAAATTTTCCAAAGGCTTGAGAATCGAAAATTTGCAAACAAACTGAACAGATGACCGAAATACAGGATTCCTGGAAAGCACTTGCTGACCCAAATCGTCGACAAATACTGGAGCTTTTATTTTCGGAAGCATTAACTGCTACCGAAATTTCCGAAAAATTGAAATTAACCGCTGGCAATGTTTCGCAACATTTGAATGCATTAAAAAAGGGGGGACTTGTTGAAGTAAAAATTCAGGGACTGTATCGAGTGTATTCCATTCAATCAAATACTTTGGAAAACCTATTGGAGTGGTTGGCCAACATCACTCCTTCTAAATCGCAAACATTTTTGCAAGTCCGAAAAAAAACGGCCTCATTGAAGGAGTAAGCATAAATTAACTAAAATTTACTATCTTTAAATAGTTATCAAATTTTCAGTAATCTATTACTCATTTTCATCGTTTTGATAAAATTTCGGTTTGACAATCCGCAAATAAACAAGCTTTTAGCATTCAAATAATCCTTTAAAATCAATAATTTATAAATGAAATGGTCATAACTTTTGAATAATTATTAAAACAAATAAGTAATTTGACCATTCCATATTTCCTTTAAAAACTAACATATTTACATGAAAAGACGTGACTTTATCAACCAAACAAGCAAAGCAAGTTTGCTCGCATTTGGTTCACCCATCCTTATCACCCAAAAAAAACAAGAATTCAAAAAAGCTAAAATCGCCTTTATTGGCCTCGGCGAAAGAGGCCGTAGCCATTTAGAACAAGCCCTTTATCGTACCGATATTGAGATAATTGCACTCTGCGATATCGATAAAAATGCGATTGCTCAATCGCTGAAAATGATTAAAGACAAAGGATTTCCTGAGCCTAAAACTTATTCTGCAGGTGATAGGGATTTTGAGAACATGGTAAAACGTGCTGATATTGAGGGAGTTATAATTGCCACTCCTTGGGAATGGCATATTCCTATGGCCTTGGCCACAATGAAACAAGGAAAATATGCAGGTGTGGAAGTTTCGGCAACGGTGACTTTGCAAGAAAGTTGGGACATTGTAAATATGCATGAAAAAACGGGTGCACATTGCATGCTTTTGGAAAATGTTTGCTATCGCCGAGATGTAATGGCCGTTTTGAATATGGTAAGGCAAAATAAATTTGGCGAACTGTCTCATTTGGAATGTGGGTATGAGCATGATTTACGTGGAGTAAAATTCAACGACGGCAAATCTGCTTATGGAAAGGGTGTTGAATTTGGTAAAAATGGCTATTCAGAATCCAAATGGCGTACTCAACATTCTGTGGATCGAAATGGTGACATCTACCCTACTCATGGCCTCGGTCCGGTAGCTAACATGCTGAATATCAACTATGGCAACCAATTTTTGTATCTTACTTCAATGGCCAGTAAAAGCCGTGGCTTGCATGAATACATTGTAAAAAATGGTGGTGAAAATCACCCCAATGCAAAAGTAAATTTCAAATTGGGTGATGTGGTAACTACCCAAATCAAATGTGCAAACGGCGAAACAATATTAATTACGCATGACACCAACCTACCTAGGCCCTATTCTTTAGGCTTCAGAGTTCAAGGCACCAACGGAATTTGGATGGATTTGAACAAGTCAATTTACTTGGAAGGCATATCGCCAAAAGCACATTCATGGGAACCTTTCGAAAAATATCAGAAGGAATACGACCATCCACTTTGGAAAAAATATGAAAAATTAGCCGAAAATGCAGGCCATGGAGGTATGGATTGGTTTGTACTAAACTCATTTATAGAATCTGTAAAAAGGAAAGCAACTCCCCCAATTGATACTTATGATGCTGCTGCTTGGAGTGCCATTTCACCCCTTTCAGAGCTATCTATTAAACAAAATTCAACCTCAGTAAAAGTGCCCGATTTCACTCGAGGAAAATGGAAAAATAGGAAGCCAATTTTCGCTTTAAATGATGATTTTTAACTAAAAAGCTATAAAATAAACTCGAACGAACATTCAATTTAAATCTCAAAAATAATCCCTATGTCCCAAAAACAAAATAACTTCGGCCCGATAGCCATAATCGGTGTTTTATTCTTCACCTTCGGTTATATTACTTGGACCAACGGTACTTTAATCCCGTTTTTAAAAATTGCTTGCAATTTAGAGACTGATTTACAAGCATTTTTAGTAACCTCAGCCTTTTACTTGGCCTACTTTTTCCTTCCGATTCCATCTTCCGAAATCCTAAAAAGATTGGGTTTTAAAAATGGAATGATAGTTGGATTATTCATAGTTGTAATTGGTTCTCTCATTTTTATTCCAGCGGCTAATGCACGCAGTTTCAATTTATTTTTGGTAGGCCTTTTCACTCAAGGTATGGGTCTAGCACTTTTGCAAACTGCGGTTAATCCATACATTTCTATCATTGGGCCAATCGAATCAGCCGCACAACGAATCAGTATTGTAGGTATTTGCAATAAAATTGCTGGCATGGCGGCACCTGTTATTTTGGGGGCTGTGGTTTTGAAAGGAATTGGTGGTTTTGAAGAAAAACTAGCCGCAACAGTTGATATTGCTACGAAAAATCAATTGTTAGACGAACTAACCCAACGCATCAAATCACCTTATGTTTATTTGGCTGTTTTCTTAGTGGCTGTTGCTATTTTAATTTACTTTTCCAATTTACCTGAAATAAAAGAAGAGGAATTGCCAGAAGCCAAATTAGGAGAAACCCAAAAAACATCAGTTTTCCAATTCCCTAACCTAGTTTTGGGAGCTTTGGCAATTGTATTCTATGTAGCAGCAGAAGTAATTGCTGGCGACGGTATCGGCCAGTATGGAAAAAATATTGGAATAAGTTTGGATGAAGCCAAGTTATTCCCCACCTACACATTAGCCACCATGCTTTTAGGCTATATTATAGGTATAATCGCCATACCTAAATACATTACGCAAGAAGCGGCACTCAAATGGTCGGCCATAATTGGATTAATATTTACAGGGGGTGTATTGCTCACAACAGGCTATTTATCAGTGCTTTTCATCGCATTAATGGGCTTAGCCAACGCCCTAATGTGGCCAGCCATTTTCCCACTTGGCATCAAAGGACTGGGTAAATTCACTAAAATTGGTTCAGCCATTATGATCATGGGCATCGGCCCTGGCGGTGGCATTATCCCACTAGCTTATGCATGGTTTGCCGAAAAAACCAATCCACAAATGGGCTTTTTGGTAATGGGCTTATGCTATATTTATATCCTATATTTCGCAATATGGGGTTGCAAAAAGAAGAGTTGGTAGGACGGTTAAAAAATAATTCTCCACTTAAGAAGGCTTCGCTTTAACCGAAGCCTTCTTTGTTTTCTATAAATTTGATTTTTTGATAAAACTTAATAATTTAGGAAAAACAAAATTTTATACTTCCTAAAGATTCTGCGTTTCACCAAGTTTCAGAGCTTTTGGCATCACTAAAAAATTGTCGATAGCTGAAAAATAACTATCAAATATAAATTCCCTTTAAAAAGTCTTAATTATGGTTGCCCATCACTTAGATATGGGCAATTTTAATTATTTTTGTATCCACAACTCTTATTTTTTTCATTTGAAAATTAGCACACCAGGCCGAATATGTTTGTTTGGCGAACACCAAGATTATTTAGGCCTTCCTGTTATCGCCGCAGCTATTTCTAAAAGAGTCTCAATTGAAGGAGGGCCTCAGGAGAATCGAATAATTGAGATCGATTTACCTAATATTTCCTCGTCGGTAAGTTTTGCAATTGAAGATAAAATCACCTATATCCAAAAAAGGGACTATTTTCGGTCTGCTGTGAATATTTTACAGAGAATGGGCTATACTTTTTCAAAAGGGATTAAATGCGAAGTTACAGGGAATATCCCCATTAATTCGGGCACCTCCTCTTCTTCAGCTTTATTATGTACTTGGGTCCATTTTTTATTAAAATCATCCGATCAAAACCCAACTATTTCTACTAAAGAAATAGCCGAAATAGCTTACCAATCTGAGGTGATCGAATTTAATGAAGCAGGTGGAATGATGGATCAATATTCAACTGCTGTTGGCGATATTATCTATTTGGAGTCTGTTCCGAAAATACATATTGAATTTCTGAAACCTTCGATTGGTACATTCGTTTTGGGCGATTCATTAGAACCAAAAGATACTCAAAAAATATTATCATGGGTAAAGTATGAAATGTTGGCGATTATAGATAAAATAAAAGAGATAAATCCCGAATTTTCACTCCATAATGCCCCCGCTGATTCAATCGAAAGTTATAAGTATTTATTTGACAGTCAACACTTTGCGTTGTTAAAAGGGAATATTTCGGACAGAGATATATTGATTGAAGCCAAAGAATTGATGCAAAGTAGCCAATTTGATGATGAAGGTTTTGGGAATCTCTTAAACAAACATCAGGATAACCTTCGTGATGCCAAAAAAATTTCCACCCCGAAAATAGATCGCATGATTAATGCAGCTCTTGAAGCTGGTGCTAAAGGAGCTAAAATCAATGGCTCTGGCGGAGGAGGGTGTATGTTTGCCTATGCACCCAAAAATCCAGAAAAAGTAGCGGAAGCCATCGAAAAAGAAGGTGGAAAAGCCTATATCATTACAATTACAGAAGGTTCAAGAATAGAAAACTAAGATAAAAATGGGTCATTTATTAATATTGGCAGGGGGTACCTCCTCTCGTATGAAAAAGGAATTGGAAGGGAGCACTGTCAATTCGGAATTACAGAAACAAGCCAATGAAATGCCAAAAGGTATGATTGGAGTGGGTAAAGGAGGTAGGCCATTTCTTGATTATCAGCTATATAATGCAGCTAAAGCGGGATTTAAAGAGGTGGTGATTGTACTCAACCAAAAAGATACCATTACTGCAGCCTATTACGAAAGTCAGCAAACAAAAGATGCTGTTTGGGGTTTAAACATTAGGTTTGCTATTCAAAAAATTCCAGACAATAGAATAAAGCCATTGGGTACTGCCGATGCTGTTCAGCAAGGTTTAGAGCAGTTTCCAGAATGGGAAGGATCGAAATTTACAGTTTGTAATTCGGATAATCTTTATTCGAGCAATGCCTTTCAAATTTTATTGAACAATCCCTACCCTGCCGGACTCATTAGCTATGAAGCGTCAGGTCTAGGTTTTGATCATGAAAAAGTAAAAAATTGTGCCATTTTGTTTGAAGACAAAAATGGGTTTCTTGAAAAATTAATCGAGAAACCAACTGATAATCAGATACTTGAATGTCAAGAAATCGTTGGCAGATTAGGCATCAGCATGAATATTTTCAACTTGGACTATAGCCTTGCCTTGCAATATATGAGAAGCCAACCTCTGAATGAAAGTAGAAATGAAAAGGAAATGCCAGAAGCTATCAGTAGAATTGCGGCGGAAAATAAAGGCATAGTAAAAGCGTTTCCTGTGCATGAATTTATGCCAGATCTTACCTCAAAAACTGACTTAAATATTGTCCAAGAATATTTAGAAAGAGAATTTAAAGAGATTTGAAATAATTAACGAAACAAGTTTTTGACAAACAAAATCAAAATTGTTTTGGAAAATAAAAGCTTAATTTTGATAAGGGTTAGGTGTGGAAACAATAGTCAACTCGCAAAAAAAATGGTATTTTAAAAAGTCCCAGAGGGATGGCCAAGTATTGTAACAATGGGTTTTAACCCATTGAAAAAAATCTTAAGTTGACACCAATAATATAGACATCAGCTTAAGTTATTTAGATATAAAGTTATTTTTAAGAAAAAAAAGTGTCAGCAACAAAAAACGAATTCGATTTATTGAAAAACGGCAATATTTATTGCAATTCATTGGTGGATTATTCCAGAAGAAAAACTATACAAGTGCCTATTGGTGAGCTATATATGGGCTCAGACTACCCTATTCGTATTCAATCAATGACTACAATTGATACAATGGACACGGAAGGCTCAGTGAGGCAATCTATCAAAATGATTGAAGCGGGCTGCGAATATATCAGAATTACCGCCCCCTCAGTAAAAGAAGCTCAAAATTTAGAGAATATAAAAAATGAATTAAGAAAAAGGGGCTATAAAACTCCTTTGATTGCCGATATTCATTTTACTCCGAATGCCGCAGAATTGGCTGCTCGAATTGTCGAAAAAGTAAGGATTAACCCAGGAAATTATGCGGATAAGAAACGTTTTGAAACCATCGATTATACCGAAAATGGCTACCAAAATGAGCTGGAACGAATCAGAGAAAAATTTATTCCGCTCGTAAAAATATGCAAAGAATATGGCACTGCGATGCGTATTGGCACTAATCACGGATCGCTAAGTGACAGAATATTAAGTAGATACGGTGATACGCCACTCGGTATGGTAGAGAGTGCTTTAGAGTTTTTGAGAATTTGTGAGGACGAAAATTATTATAATATTGTCCTCTCTATGAAGGCTTCCAATACCCAAGTAATGGTGCAGGCCTATCGACTTTTGTGCAAAAAATTGAAAGAAGAAAATTTAAAACCCTACCCGATGCACTTGGGAGTAACCGAAGCTGGTGAGGGTGAGGATGGCCGCATTAAATCATCCATTGGAATTGGGACTTTATTAGAGGATGGAATTGGCGATACGGTAAGGGTTTCCCTTACAGAAGATCCTGAATTGGAAGCTCCAGTGGCTATTTCGCTGGTTAATAGATATCAGTTTAGAAAAGAAAAACTAACTCAAATACCTGAATATCAATCAGATAATCAAAATTTCTCACAGAGTACTGCATACAACTCGCCTATTAACCCTTTTCAATACTTTAGAAGAAATACCATTGAAGTCGGGAATATTGGTAACCATAATGTACCGAGAGTAATTGCAGATTTTTCGGAGACCCCTCTAAAAAAATATGAAGATTTAAAACCAATCGGCTATCATTATCTACCTGAACCTGACAAGTTCACCATGACTGACCTTGGTGCGGATTATATTTATACTGGTGCTAACCCCTCTCCTTTTATGCTCCCCAATGGGTTAAAAGAAATTGTAGATTACCCAGTTTGGGAAAGCATAGCCAACCCAACAAATATTTATCCTTTATTTGAATTCAAGGACATTGAATTACTGAAAAGCAACTCCGATTCTCAAAAGTTTTTAAGTATTCATTCTACTAAACTATTTGATATTGAGCATATTAATTTGCTCAAAGGCCTTTCAAAGACAATCCTTATTCTAAAAACAGAAAATGAGCATGCCATGCCCGAACTGAGAATGGCTGTATTTAATTTAATAAAAAATAATATAAATTTTCCGATAATTATAGAAAGAGAATATCCAGAATTATCTGAAGATGAATTACAATTATTTTCAGCAACTGATGTCGGAGGCTTGCTTATTGATGGCCTCGGAGATGGAGTATTTTTGAGAAATAATAAAAATGAAAAACTGAAAGCTTACAATAATTTGGCATTTGGAATACTCCAAGCGGCTCGCACTCGGATGAGCAAAACGGAATATATCTCCTGTCCAAGTTGTGGCCGTACACTTTTTGATTTGCAAGAGACTACCGCAATGATTCGAAAGCAAACTGATCATTTAAAAGGCGTAAAAATTGGTATAATGGGCTGTATAGTGAATGGCCCTGGGGAAATGGCAGATGCCGATTATGGTTATGTGGGAATCGGTAAAAATAAGATTGCACTATATCGTGGGCAAGAAGTAGTAAAAAAATCCGTACATTCGGATAACGCTGTAAATGAGCTCATTGAGTTGATTAAAGAAGATGGAAATTGGAGGGAAATAGATGTTTGATGTTCGATTTTAGATGTTAGATTTGTAAATCATACATCATCTTTCTATTAAAACATATTATTGGCAGAAAAAATAAAAAAGATTTTTAACATAAAAAGTTGTCAAAAGTTGATAGATTAAATTTAATCATCGGTTGACCTAACATCAAACATCTAAAATAAAACATCTACATATATGTCCAGATTAAAAGAACAATTCAAATTAGGGGAGGCTTTTAGCTATTTTATAAGAGTCTTTCAAAAACCTGATCCTTCAAAGCCCAACAATTTGAATATCAGAATGATGCATGGCATCAATAGAATTTCAATTGTGATGTTTTTGATTGCTTTGATAGTTATCATTTATCGATTGGCAACTAGATAAAATGCCAAAATCAAATGAATATTGAAGAACTCAGAGAATATTGTTTATCTAAAAAAGGTGCAACTGAAGACACTCCTTTTGGTCCTGAAATATTGGTTTTTAGATTGGTAAATAAAATTTTTGCTTTAACTAATCTTGAAAGTACCGATCTTCGAGTGAACCTTAAATGTGAGCCGTCTTATGCTATGGAACTTAGAGAAAAATATGACTTCATTTTGCCTGGCTATCACATGAACAAGAAGCATTGGAATACAATATTGATTGAAAAAGCGCCCCAAAACTTAATAAAATCGCTGATTGACCATTCATACGCTCAAATATATGAGAGCCTTAGCAACAAAGAAAAAATATATTTAAGTAATTGATATTCAAATATTTACGCTATAAATTACACCATTTATTGGCTGCTGCCAAAGCACTTTTATCTGTAGTTTTCATTTTCACAAATTGGCAAAGGAAATTACCTTCCTCTTTCGATACTTTCATTCCTTTTACCCTCGCTTCTATCACAGCAATACCTTTTTGAGCTTGCTTTTCACGAAAAAAAGCCGTTGATTCTTGCATCCAAATTCTGCCTGAGATCGATTTGGCATCAATCCCTACTCTCGACAAATAGGTTTTAATTTTACCAATTTTTGCAGAATTATATTTGTTTCCTTTGCTACTATAAAGGCTCCACATAAGAATATTTTCAGCGATTGAGTTCACCTTTCCTTTTTCCTTTACCGCATAAAATTTAGGTAAATTATTAATCAAATAATTAAAAAAATCAGAGTCCATATCCATTACCCCTTTTTCCAAAACCAATAAATTAGTGGCATTAGTAAGCTCATTAGGTTTTTGTGTTTGAAAGTAGGCCTTTGCCGCCTCAAAATTAGCCAATGTGTCCTTTTGGTAACGTGACATCAAGAGGTGTTCAATTAAAAAGTTGGGATTCCTATCCCCAGAAAGGTATCTGTTTTTATAATTTGAGGTACGCATTTGGCTATTTTGAGCCACTTTTCCAGCCTCTAAGATTACTTGAGCATTATTCCTATTCTCAGCCATTACCGCAATGTGTTGCAATTTTACATTTTTATCAAAAAACAAAAGTGTAGGAATGGAAGGTAACCAGATCTTTTGCTTATCTAAAAACCCACGTGCTTCTTCAGAATCTACATCTAATTGATAGGAGATATAGTTTTTGTTAAAGAAATCACCAACCACCTTTTGAGAAAAAGTAGGTTTAAATGCCTGACAAATATGGCATTCAGGTGAGTAAACTTCAATAAAGACCTGCTTATTTTGTGCTTTTGCTTGGTCAAAAAGCGTTCGAAGATTTCCCGCTTTAAACCAATTAACGCCCTGTGAAAAAGCACCGTAATTAATTGATAAACAAAATATTAAGACGTAAAATTTAGATTTATTAAACATTATTTACATGAAAAATTAAGGAAATCATATTTATAAAAAAGTGAAGATCATTTAATCAACTTATTTCACCTCTTTCATTTCTTCCTGCAGATTTTTAGTCAATTTAACGCAAAGCTCATCAATTAGATTAGCCATTTTGTCATCACCTGTAGCCGACCTCAAGGTATCAGCAGAGCTGCCAATTACTTCAATAAAAAAGCGCTTCATTTCATGCACTTCCATATCTTTTGTCCATAATGGAAGTGATAAAGTACCTTTGTGATAATGATCCCAAACATTGATAGAAATGGCTCTCGTATCACCGAGACCCTCATTTGGATTGTCAGTAGCTTCCCAAAATATCTTTTCGGGTACACTATTTTCGTCCAACTCAATATTAAAATGTATTTCAGATTTTTTCATTATTTGATTTCAAAAGATTATATAAAAAAATCCAAACGATAATTCATTTGGATTTTTAAACAAATTTAAGCCTTTTATTCAAAACTATTAAAGTTTAATAAAAAAATGATAGTCTAAATTAATACAAATTTAACCCTCTACTAACTATTACTTCCAAAAACCCTCTTCAACAATTCAGAAACTCTTGCACCCGGATTCTCCCGAATATTGGCCTCTTCTTGAGCTACTAATAAAAACAAACCATCAATTGCTTTGTTGGTGGCATAGCCTTTCAAATCTGGATTCACCTTTTGAACCAAAGGAATTCTATTATACAAATTAGCAATATCAGAATAGGCTTTCGTAGCATTGGTTTTGTTTAAGCTCGATTCAATTACTGGCCCGAAAGCATTTACTAAAGCTGCTGTGGATGTTTTTTTCAAATATTGAGTGGCAGCATCCTTGTCACCTTTCAATATTCCTAATGCATCTTGAATAGTCATTTTGGTAATGGCGTCAATAAAAATGGGTGCAGCAGATTTAGCGGCATCTTCAGCGCCACGATTTAAGGCAGTGATAAATTTATCGCATTCACCACCCAATCCAATTTGACGAAGCTTGGCTTCTACTTTTTGAGCTTCTGGCGGAAACAGTAATTTTATCAAACTATTACCAAGGTAACCATCTAAAGCAGAGGCTTTTGTCGACGAATTATTAATACCGACTGTTAAAGCTTCCTTCAGCCCACGCCCAATTTCCTCAGAAGTCAACGCACCGCCTGTCATACCCCCCACCACACTATTAAGAGTAGCACAACCGCTAATAAACAAGCCCAGTCCTAAAATAATTATAGATTTATTTCTCATTCTTATGTAAAATTTTTGTTTTAAAAATATTCGTTTAGTTCAATTTTTAATTGATTAAAGGGTTTTTCAAGCTTTTTGAATACCTTTGACCATTCAACGAATTTACAAATTATTAATTATAGTTTTGGTTAAAACAAAATTTAAAAACTGTTAAATAGAGAATGCAAAAAGAGATTAAAGCGGAAATAATAACTATTGGAGACGAGATATTATATGGCCAAATAATTGATACTAATTCCAGCTGGATAGGCGCAGCATTGAGTGATATTGGCATTAAAACGGTTCGCCGTTCATCAGTTGGAGATATTGAATCAGAGATATTGAACATTTTAGATGAAGCTACTCAACGTGTTGATTTAGTGATAGTTACTGGGGGTTTGGGCCCCACAAAAGACGATATTACGAAGAAAACTTTTTGCAAATATTTTAATTCTGAACTTGAGTTAAATCAAAAAGCGTTTGAGGAAGTCTCTCTATTTTTCAAAAAAAGAGGGCGAGAATTAACTGGCCTGAATTTATTACAAGCACACCTACCCAAAAACTGTGAATATGTACCCAATACCCATGGTACAGCCCCATGCATGTGGTTTGAGGAAAACAATACCATCTATATTTCAATGCCAGGTGTTCCTTCAGAAATGAAAGGGATTATGACAGATCAAATTCTCCAGAAACTCAAAACGCATTTCCATACACCAGTAATCTATCATAAAATAATAAAAACAATTGGTCTGGGGGAGTCGTTCATGGCCGAATTAATTGCCGATTGGGAGGATAACCTGCCTCAAAATATTAGATTGGCCTATTTACCATCGTATAGCGAACTTAAATTAAGACTTACCTGCACCGGAAACGATCTTAGTATTTTGGAAAAACAAGTAACAGATCAAATTGAAAAACTAAAAAAGATTATTCCGCAATACATTTTCGGCTATGATAATGATGATATTTCAACGGTAATTGGAAAGTTGCTAATTCACAAAAAATTGACAATTTCGGTAGCTGAAAGTTGTACAGGCGGCTATTTAGGTCACCTATTCACCTCAATATCAGGTAGTTCTGCTTATTTTACTGGCGGGATAATTTCCTATGCCAATGAGGTAAAGCATGAATTATTAGGCGTTTCTGACGAAACTTTAGAAAGTGAAGGGGCTGTATCAGAGGCCACCATAATTCAAATGGCAAAAGGAGTAAGAAAAAAATTAAATACAACTATTGGTTTGGCTACCAGCGGAATAGCAGGCCCAGATGGTGGTACACCAGAAAAACCAGTTGGCACCGTTTGGATTGCATTAGCCACAGAAAATGAAATAATTACTAAAAAGCTACAATTGGGTGGAAGTCGTGAACAAAACATTCATTTTTCAGCAATAAATCTATTAAATTTGTTAAGAAAATACCTTCTCAAAGAAGCCCAGCTTTAGTCCGATGCCAATAATAGAGATGTTAATGCCCAAAATGGGCGAAAGTATAATGGAAGCCACGGTACTGACATGGCTTAAAAAAGTAGGCGACAATATCACCATTGACGATTCAATATTGGAGGTGGCTACTGACAAAATCGATACTGAGGTACCGGCCAGTCATACAGGTGTATTACATCAAATATTGGTAAAAGAAGGGCAAATAGCAGAAATAGGAAAACCTATTTGCCTGATAATGAGCGATAAAGAGGATAGTCAAGAAAAAATAGATAAACCAACCAATGGAACGGCTTCTCTTGCTGAACCGCTGATTTTTGAAAAATTTGCTGAAACTATTTTGGCAAAACCGAGCCAATTTACAGTTCTATCAAAATCAGATTCTAGATTTTATTCGCCCCTAGTATTGAATATGGCTAAATCTGAAGGCCTGAATCAATCAGATTTGGATTCGATTATTGGAACTGGATTGGACGAAAGAGTGACCAAGGCTGACTTAGAATTGTTTTTGAAAACTGGCAAGAATATCATTCAAAAACAAAAAGTAACTCCCAAAAATATTATCAAAATTGAGCCTAATGATGAAGTAATCACAATGGATAGAATGCGGTCGATGATTGCCGATCGAATGACGGCCAGTCTTGAAATATCAGCACATGTAACCTCATTTGTGGAGTGTGATATGACCGACATTGTGAACTGGAGAAATAGCGTAAAGAAATCATTTTCAGATACTTATCACGAAAATATTACCTTCACCCCTATTCTGATGCAGGCGGTGGCCAGAGCTATTGAAGCTTTTCCAATGATTAATATTCAAGTGGATGGCAACCGAATAATTAAAAAAGGAAATATAAATATAGGTATGGCAGTGGCCTTGCCCAACGGCAATTTAGTGGTACCCAACATACCCAATGCCAACAAAAAGTCCCTAATTGAGCTCACCAAATATGTAAATGATTTGACTCGAAGGGGCCGTGAAAATAAACTAAAACCTGATGATTTAGAAGGGGGTACTTATACTGTTTCAAACATTGGCACTTTTGGTAATATTATGGGCACTCCTATCATCGTACAGCCACAAGTTGCCATAATCGCCTTTGGTGCCATTATTAAAACCCCTGCCGTGATTCAGACCGAAATTGGAGATACCATTGCTATTCGTCATCGCATGTATATTTCGCATAGCTACGATCATCGAGTGATTGATGGTTCGTTGGGTGGCCAATTCGTCAAAAAAGTGGCTGATTTATTGGAAAAATTTGATGGGGAAAGAGAATTGAATATGTAAAATACTAACTATTTCAAATTTCTCCTTTTCACAAATCGCAAAGAAATGCCATTGTATCCACTCCATCGGCATAATCAAACAAGCTAGGGTTTTGAGCCTCTCCTATTCCTAAACTACCTGAATACCAGCCATTTTCAGACAAAATACATTGGATTTTATCTGATTGCGTTGAAAGAATTTCATTTAGATTCTCCTTTGAAGCATATTTTTCAAAAAATACTACCGAAATGGGAGAAACCAAATCTTTTGATTCTTTCAATATTAAAAAATTATTGTCAAAATGAGGTGTCTGATTCACCAAAAGTACAGATCGATTGTAATCATAATTATTTTTGTACTTATGGTTCATCATAACTTCGCCCCAATTTTCAATATTCTCATAAAATGAATCTGGTTTAAAGGCCTCATTGACAAATAGTTTGGACACATTCCGGCAACCCAAACCATAGTATTGCAAAATATCACTACCGAGCTTTTTTAAGGTCTCTGATGACTCATTCCCATTCAAAATGGCAACAGAAGTTCTATTTCGGCGAATAATATTCGGTATATGTTTGAAATAATATTCGAAATAATTGGATGAATTATCGCTTCCTGTCGCAATTATAGCTTCCACGTTGTTCATTCTTTCAGGATAGCTGACTTTGCTCTCCAATTCGGGCTCAATGATAAATAGTTGATCCAGAATCATTTTTAACAAATAATCATCCTGTGAGCTTAGTTTTGCTGCCAGCTTATTGCCTGATATGAGTACAGAAAGTGCATCATGAAAGCCAACCAATGGAATATTGCCAGCCATTATCACTCCAATTTCCTTATTAGGGTTATTTTTAATTGAATATTTAGATGTCCAGTATTCAAGTTTTGTTTTATCAAGAAAATATTCGGCAATAGAATTGATCGATAATACAACGTACTCAGGAATAAACCAATTGTTTTTTTGGTGTGTTTTCCATGCCCATTCTTCAATTAATTGTTTCCCATAGTTAGATTTTAATAAATCACCTAATTTTGTGAAAGCTTCTATTCGTTTTACAAGATTCATTTTTGCCTCAATAATTGTACTATATCTATATTTTATTTCAATATATGCATTATCTATTATATTGATAGACTTTTAATAGAACTTTTTAAAGATTATTCAATTGTTATTTTATAAATTTGCAAATAAATATTTGATTAATAAAATGGCTATTATAATAACTGACGAATGTATTAACTGTGGAGCATGCGAACCAGAGTGCCCAAACACAGCGATTTATGAAGGTGGAGTCGAATGGACTTGGTCAGGCGGCACCAAATTGGTAGACGTTGAAATGGGCGATGGGACTATTATTAATGGAAAGGATTTACAAATTCCGGTTTCGGACGAGTTTTATTATATCGTTCCTGACAAATGTACTGAATGCCACGGATTTCATGAAGAGCCTCAATGTGCAGCGGTATGCCCTGTAGATTGCTGTGTACCAGATCCTGATAATGTGGAAGATGATGATACGCTTTTTGCAAAAAAAGCTTGGCTACACGCCGAAGAGTAATATTTAAAAAATACAATTTATATCTAGCCCATACAAAAACTTGTATGGGCTTTTTTATTGCTATTATTTTTGCATTATTTTAATTATATTTTTTGTAAATATTCAAAATAATGGTTTAAAATTCAATCCATTTTCAATAAAAATTGTAATTTTTTTAGAAATAAGGTTAAAAATTAAAGTATTTTAAGAAAAATTGTATTTTTTTATGATTTTTTGCATTTAAAATTTTGCGGTTTAAAATTTCATTCTAATATTTGTACAGAAATCAAATTTAAAAGTAAAAAATTTACACTAAAACAAAATTAAATTATGAGAAAATCCATTTTACTAGTTCTTTCTTCTGTTTTGGCTTATTCTGGTTATACTCAAGAAGCAGCCGAACCTAAAAGCAAGTTTGCTTTTTCGGGATACTTAGATTCGTACTATTTTGCAAATTTGAATAATCCAGCTTCACGCAACAATTTAGGAGCCTCTGGAACGGCAAGAGCTTTCGATCAAAAGTCAGGAACTTTTGGAATTGGTTTGGTACAAACTAAGATAACATACGCATCCGCTTCAGGTAAAACAGATGCAGTAGTAGATTTAACCTTCGGTCCGAATGCAGATTTAGGACAATATGGTAATGTGGCGGGTCCGCTTGGGCCTGGTAGTTCATTGGCTATTAAGCAAGCCTATTTCAACTGGAAGCCAACTTCCAAATTAACCTTTACAGTAGGTCAATTTGGTACTCATATTGGTTATGAAGTAATCGACGCTCCGGTAAATTACAATTATTCGCTGTCTAATCTATTCAACAACGGACCTTTTTACCATATCGGTGCAAAAGCAAATGTTGCATTGTCTGATAAAGCTTCATTCATGCTTGGAATAGTAAACAATATCGATGCATTGTACGATAACAACAGAGCTAAAGCGCTAATCGGTCAGTTATATTTTGCTCCCGTTTCTGGTTGGAATGTATACCTAAACGGAATTACTTCGAAAGAAGGCACTGCTGACGCTAAAGGTGACACTCCTGAAGGTACTTATTCATTGTTAGATTTGACTACATCTTACCAGATTACTCCTAAGTTTTTAGTAGGTTTGAATGCTGCAGTTGGTTCTCAAGATGATAAAGGATGGAGTGGTGTTGCACTTTACACAAATTATGCCATTACAGACAAATTTAGCTTAGGTGGTCGTTATGAAACTTTTGATAATTCAGAAGGAATCAGAGCATTAGTAGTTGATGGTGAGGGTGTTAAAATGAATTCATTGACTTTAACAGGTACATTCACTGTGGCTGATGGCAATTTATTAATCAAACCAGAATTCAGAATGGACACTGCTGATAAAAACTTCTTCAACGGTGAAACACCAGATGTTTTTGATAAAAAATCACAGTCAACTCTCGGAATGGCATTTATTTACAAATTCTAATTTTCAAATTCCATATTAATCAATTTTCAAACTTTAATCTAATACTAAAATGACAACACAAAAACCCACATGGCTGCCCATTCTAATTTTGCTCGCCGTAGCAATTTTGGCAGCGTTTGTTTTTCCTTCGGTACCTACAGCTATTGTAACGGAAGGAATTAACTCAGGTGACACCGCTTTTATGCTGATTGCTGCAGCTCTAGTTTTATTAATGACACCAGGATTAGCCTATTTTTATGGCGGAATGGTAAACCGTAAAAATGTGATTTCCACCATGTTACAATCATTTATTGCCATGGGAGTAATTACAGTAATTTGGATTATTTTTGGCTTTAGCCTTGCATTTGGTGAAAGTATTGGTGGGGTAATCGGTAACCCAATGACATTCTTTATGTTCAATGGGGTATTAGATGGTAAGCCTTGGTCATTAGCACCTACTATTCCTCTTGCTTTGTTTGCTTTCTTCCAATTAAAATTTGCGGTAATTACCCCTGCACTTATCACAGGTTCATTTGCTGAGCGCATCAATTTCAGAGGTTTTGTATTGTTCATGATTTTGTTTTGTGTATTGGTTTATTCACCAATTGCTCACTGGACTTGGCATCCAGACGGTTGGTTATTTGGTAGAGGAGTATTAGACTTTGCTGGTGGTACTGTTGTACATATGTCAGCTGGTTGGGCTGCATTAGCTGGTGCAATCTATTTGAAAAGACGTAAATCTCATATTGAGGCAAATATGTTGCCACCTGCCAATATTCCTTACGTACTATTAGGAACTGGTTTATTATGGTTTGGATGGTTTGGTTTCAATGCTGGTTCAGCAGTGGGTGCCTCTACTTTAGCAGTTTCTGCATTTGCCACTACACACGTTGCAGCCGCTTCAGCCGGTATTGGTTGGGTTTTATTTGATGTAACACGTGGCAAAAAAGTATCAGCTTTAGGTTTTTGCATTGGTGCAGTAGTAGGTTTAGTAGCTATCACTCCAGCGGCTGGTTTCGTAACTATCCCTGTTGCTATATTTATTGGAACCATTGCTGCAATCATTTCAAATATTGCTGCACATTGGAGAGCAAGTTCTAAAATTGATGATACCCTTGACGTATTTCCTTGCCATGGAGTGGGTGGTATGGTAGGTTTGATTATGACTGGTATTTTTGCTAATGGCGCAGTAAATGCTGCCGTTACAATGGAAGGAGCAAAAGGAAATGGTTTAGCTTATGGCGAAACAGGTTTATTCATTGAGCACTTGATTGCATTGGTGGTAGTATCAGCTTTTGCTTTTGGAATGTCTTATTTATTGTTGTTTATATCTGACAAAATAATCCCATTACGTGTAAACGAAGAAGAAGAAAGAATGGGATTAGATGTTTCACAACACGACGAATTTTTGGTGGAGGCCTAAAATATTAATGTGGTATAAATTCAGAAATGGGTTTATTGTAAATCAAAAAAGGTTATGCATTTTGTGTAACCTTTTTTTTTATGTGGGAATATTTACGATTCGCCAAAATATTTCGAATTCTGGTTTAATTAGTTGGTAATAGAGGTATAGTTTTTCGTAATTTTAAGTTATAAGTCAGGTGCCAGCTACAAAAAGTTATATTTTCAAGGTTTCATAAATACTATAAAGATGAAAACGCATTATCTATTCACCTTAATTTTGGCTATATCAATTTATTCTTGTGCAAATCATAAATCTCAACATGGGAAATCAGATAAAAGAGGGGCTCATCTAAAAGTATACGTCCTTGACGGTGGATATATGATTATGCAGGATTTAAGCGAATTCACACAAGATAATTCGTATGATGGACAAAAGAAAATCATTGATAATCCTGTATTCATCATTGAACACAATAAAGGAAGACTCATCTGGGATGTTGGCCTTGCAGATAGTTTGGCTGATAGAAATCCAGAAAAAACTGACATTAATGAAGAATTCTATGTAAGAGAGAAATTGATAAATCAGATTAAGGCTATGAACTTAACTCCTGATAGTATTGACTATTTAGCTGTATCACATACTCACTTAGATCATATAGGAAATGCGAACTATTTTAAGAATAGCACTTGGGTTGTGGATGAACGAGAATTAGAATCGGCAATGAGAGATGGAGCTTCAACAAGTAATTATGACTCTTTAAGAACCTCTAAAAAGATAACATTTAAAGGTTCTTACGATATATTTGGAGACCAATCTGTTATTATCCACTCAATGCCTGGACATACGCCAGGACATATGGGCCTCCAAATTGAATTAAAGAATGAAACAGTTTTCTTGTCTGGCGACCTTTATCATTTCAATGAGCAAAGACAGTTTAAAAGAGTGCCCAAATTTAATACTGATGTACAAATGACCCTCAAATCAATGGAGAAATTTGAGAAACTGGTCAAACAAAAGAAAGCAAAAGTAATAATCCAGCATGAGCATACTCAATATGCTCAATTACCAGTTTATCCAAACTATTTGGAATGAAATTAGCTCAATTGTAGCATAATACAGAGGACTGCTTTATAGTTTTTAGTAATTTGAAGTGCCTCTCAGGTGAGGATGCCAAAGGCGAGGAAATGTTGTGATTATTTCTATTTTTCATGAAAAAAAAGAGAGAGTCAGTTCTAAAAAGGACCAATCAATGAATCTCAAAAACTTCCAAGTCCGAAACCTCCACCAGCATTTCGGCGTTGATGGATTCGAGTTTTATCGTTTTAACTTCATTAATTAAAAGTGGATCATATTTGGCCACCACTCTCACATAATTTTCAGTAAAGCCTTCCATCGTTCCATTGGCTCCATCATTTTCAAAAAGTACCGTAAACTCTTTGTTTAGTTGGCTTTCATAAAAATACCTTTTCTTTTTTTCCGATAAAATATGTAGCATTTTTGAACGCTCAGATCTTTGGGATGAGGGTACTACTGGCCTAATATTTAAAGCTATAGTATTTTCTCTTTCAGAATACGTAAATACATGCAAATAACTGATATCCAATTCGTTAAGATAATTATAAGTTTCCAAAAACTCTTCGTTTGTTTCACCAGGATGGCCGACGATTACGTCTACTCCAATACAACAATTGGGCATTATCTCCTTAATTTTGGCCACTCTCTCGGTATATAATTCCTTTTTATAGCGCCTTTTCATCAAACCTAATACCTTATTGGAGCCAGACTGTAGCGGTATATGAAAATGAGGCACAAAGCGTTTTGAATGGGCCACAAATTCAATAATATCATCGGTAAGTAAATTAGGCTCAATAGATGAAATTCGAAATCTTTCAATTCCTTCTACTTTATCTAACTCTTTGATTAAATCCAGAAAACTGTGCTGCTTTATTCCATTAATAATACCAAAATCACCAATATTTACTCCAGTAAGCACAATTTCTTTTACCCCTAATGCAGCGATTTCATGAGCGGTTTTTATCACATTTTCAATTGAATCTGACCTGCTTTTACCTCTCGCCAAAGGAATCGTACAATAACTGCATGGATAATCGCAGCCGTCCTGCACTTTCAAAAAAGTACGGGTACGATCCGATAATGAATAAGAAGTATGGTAATCAATGGCCTCATCGATGTTTTGATTAAAAATTTTGGCGGGTATGCCGCTTTTTTCTTTTACAAATCCATCCAATAAATCGACTAATTGAAATTTTTCGGCAGCACCTAACACAGCATCCACTCCAGGTATTTCAGAAATCTCTTTGGGTTTTAGCTGCGCATAACAACCAATCACCGCCACATATCCATCAGGGTTAATTTTCTGAGCTTCTTTTACAATTTTCTTGCACTTTTTATCTGCATTTTCAGTAACTGAACAAGTATTGATAATAAATATATCTGGACTGTCATTAAAGGCTACTTTTTCGTACCCTTTTTGTTCGAAAATTCGGGATATAGAAGAAGTCTCGGAATAATTAAG
>JAZKGO010000191.1:6051-13435 GCA_040385875.1 Bacteroidota bacterium | reverse complement strand
CGATCAGGATTGGGTTTGTAAAAATCCGTTACCACCGAATAGGCATGCCAGCAAGCCGATTTTTCTTGGTCTTCTGGCACATCGATGATAATTCTAATGGCAAAAAGATCATAGATTTCCTCAAAGGGGATATTCGATTTTTTGATTTTATTATGAATCGAATAGATAGATTTAGGCCGACCCTTAATTTCAAATTTCATATTTGAGTTTTTAAGACTCGCCTCAATCGGTTTTGAAAAGCCTGAGATAAACCGACTTCTGCCCACTTTGGTTTCTTTTAGTTTTCGGGCAATATTTTTAAAAACTTCAGGCTCAGTATATTTAAGGCATAAATCTTCCAACTCGGTTTTGATAGCATGAAGTCCTAATCGATGGGCTAAAGGTGCATACAAATAAAGTGTTTCTGAAGCTATTTTGAGTTGCTTTTCACGAGACATGCTCATTAAAGTACGCATATTGTGTAATCGATCGGCCAGCTTAATCAATATTACCCTAATGTCGTCTGACAGAGTCAATAACATTTTTCTGAAATTCTCAGCTTGTTGTGAACTCCCATACTCAAATACACCCGAAATTTTAGTGAGTCCATCAATGATGGTGGCTACTTTTTTGCCAAAAAGTTGATTGATATCACTGATTGACATTTCGGTATCTTCCACTACATCGTGCAGTAATGCACAAACGATGGAGGTAGTTCCCAAGCCAATTTCTTCCGCACAAATTTGAGCAACGGCAATCGGGTGATAGATATAGGGCTCACCTGATTTGCGGCGTACATCTTTATGTGCTTTAGCCGATAAGTTGAAAGCCAACTTAATCAATTTTGAATCGCCTTCTTCCAATAGTGGTTTGGCAGCAGTAAGTAAGCGTTTGTAACGCTTCAAAATCTCCAACCTTTCTTTCTCTAAATTAATTTCTAAATCAGCTTCCAAATCAAATAATGCATTTATTGAATATTAAATCAAGTTAAACAAAAAAAAGAAAATTTGAAAATTTGAAATGAGGATGCATTTAATAAATCTTATGTGAATTACATTAAAAGGATTACACACTCCTACTATTATTAATTAGATTTGGATTTCATCAAAAGTGTTCACAAATAGAATTGGATTTGTAGATTCACACCTCAATATTATACCTAAATACAATTGGATTTGCAGATTCACGCCTCGAGGCGTGAATCTACAAATATCAAAAAAAGCCATTCAAAAACTAAAAATATTTTTAAAATTCTATTTCAAAAATTAAAATTTAATCCTTACCTTTGCATTCCAATTTGCGGGTGTGGTGGAATTGGTAGACATACCAGACTTAGGATCTGGCGCTGCGAGGCATGGGGGTTCGAGTCCCTCCACCCGTACCAATTACAAATTTAAAGCTCTGAAATTCAGGGCTTTATTTGTTTAAAATAATAAAATTATTTATAAAATCAATACGGCTGTTTTCTAAAAAAATCCAAATTCAAGAATTCAATTTGGTATAAATAGGCCAAAATCTAATTTTTAAAAATCCATGGATATTACATTTGACAAGCAAAGCAATACATTAGCCAAACTCAATATCAATCTTTCTGAAGAAGATTATAAGCCTTCGGTTGAAAAAAAGCTGAAAGATTATCGTAAAAAAGCCAATATCAAAGGCTTCCGCCCAGGAATGGTGCCTATTGAAATGATCAAAAAAATGTATGGCAAAGCGATATTAATTGACGAGATCAATCATAAACTGAGCCATGTAGTCAATGATTATATCAAAGACAATAAAATTTCTATCGTTGGTGATCCATTGCCAGAGCATAATGAGGAAGAAAGTATCGATTGGGATTTGCAAAAAACATTTAACTTTTCCTATGAGTTAGGTCTTTCTGGAGATTTTGAAATAGATTTTTCCAAAATAAAACCGATAGATTCTTACGAAATAAAAGCCGGAGAAAAGGAGCTAAATGAAACAATTGAAAACCTGAAAAATCAATTTGGTGAGCATACACATGGTGAAGTAGTAGAAGATGGCGACATGATTTATGGCTCATTTACTTTAGGAGATTGGAATGAGAAATCAGCCATACCAATGAAAGCCATTAAAGATTCAGAAAAATCAATTTTTATCGGTGCAAAAAAAGGAGACACTCTAAATTTTGACATCCAATCGGTATTTGTTGATCAAAAGTCTTTGGCATTAGCTACGGGCAAAAAAGATACCGAAGTGGCTGATTTACAAGGTACTACCCAATTTGAAATTGAAGACATAACCCGCACTGGAAAAGCAGAGTTGAATCAAGAGTTTTTTGATAAAGTGTTAGGGAAAGATAAAGCATTAGACGAAGCATCTTTTAAAGAACAAGTATTGACTATCGTTGAAGGAAATTACAAAAGAGAATCTGATTATTTATTAAAAATTGATGCGGAAAAAGCTGTTTTGGAAGCCATCGAAATTGAACTTCCAGATGAATTTTTAAGAAAATGGTTGATCGAAGTGAATCAAGGCAAGTTTACTCCAGAAGAAGTAGATCGTGATTTTGAATTCGTTAAGAAAGATTTAAAATGGTCGTTAATCAAAAATAAAATTGCTGATCAAGCCGAAATAAAAGTCGAATATGCTGAAGTTTTAGAAAAAACGAAAGAAATGGTGCGTGGTCAATTTGGCATGTATGATGGTGGAATGGACGATATTATTGAAAAAGTAGCCAATAACTATTTAACTGAAAAGTCAAATAAAGAAGGTGAAAATAGATTTCAGCAAATGTTCAAAACTGTTTTTGATGAAAAAATCGGAAACGAATTAGTAAATAAAATTGCCGTGAACAAAAAAATTGTAGAGGTGGATCAATTCAAAGAGATTGCCGAAAATTTGAGCAAGGCAAACTAAGATTTTCAGTTTGAAAAATAGAGAGAAATAGACAACTTCGGTTGTCTATTTCTATTTAAAACCAATTTTAGGACGGTCCCGAGATCTTGGATATCGATTTTCAAAAACTGACTGCATGAAACGATCTTTCCATTTTTGAGATTCAGTTTTTGCCAAAAGCAACTCAGCTTTCAATTGAATAATTTCATCAGAGAAATCGGATTGATGAATACTGTTTTTGAGAATTTCCTCGATAGGAACTTCCAATATTTGGCAAATTTTCAATAGTCTAGTTACGGATATTTCAGACTTATTTCTTTCGATATCTCCATAAGCTGTGGTTGAAATATGAAGCGAATCTGCCACATTTTCTTGTGATAGGCCCTTTTGTAATCTGGCCTGTCTAATTTTTTCTCCAATTTCCATAGTTAATCAATAATTAAGTTGATAAAACAATTCGGTTCATTTTTTTAACAATTGGAATTTCAGATAAAATATCAGTAAAACTGACTATTATTTGAAATAACAATGACAATATTTGCATATAAATAGAGGCGTTATTCTTGATAGCTACGAACTATTAGAATTGCAATTGAGTTATATGATTCAAAACAGTCGTAATCCTATTGTAATGAGAAATCTCTATAAATGTGAAAATAATTAACTTATTTTAAAACCAAAATGAATTAATTAAACTTGTAAAAAAAATACTCAAAATACTTATTTAATATAAACACGTAAATTGTAAATAAAATGCCAAACAATGATTTAAATGCTGAAGAATTCAGAAAATATGGAGTGAAACACTTAGGAATGAACGGGTTAACCATCGATCAATACCAAAGATTTATCCAAGATTCAAAGGTTCCTGAGATTACCAATATGACGAGAGCCATTATTGAGGAGCGCCCGATGAACTTCCGTGAGGTGGATGTATTCTCAAGATTAATGGCCGACCGTATTATCTTTTTTGGTACGGGAGTGGATGATACCATTGCCAATATTGTGATAGCACAAATGCTATTTTTGGAGTCGGCAGACTCTAAAAAGGATATTATGATGTATATTAATAGCCCAGGAGGGTCAGTTTATGCAGGTATGGGCATTTATGATACCATGCAATATATTCGCCCTGATGTAGCTACTATCTGTACTTCATTGGCCGCTTCTATGGGAGCAGTATTATTGGCAGGTGGAGCTGCTGGAAAGCGTTCATCATTACCCCATGCCCGTATCATGATCCACCAGCCGAGTGGTGGAGCCCAAGGTCAGAGTAAAGACATTGAAATCACAGCCAAAGAAATTGTGAAATTAAGAGACGAACTCTATCAAATTTTAGCTTTTCATACTGGCAAATCAATTGAACAAATTGATGCGGATTCGGATCGTGACTACTGGATGAAAGCTGAAGAAGCCAAAACCTATGGCCTTATTGATGAGGTACTTAGACGTGGCCCAGCTTTGGAAAATGTATAGTTTTGGGAATTGGTGACGGATTGACTGGTCATTGAGGAAACAGTTATCGACTAAGAAATCAATTCCCCAAAATAATTTTTAAAACTAAGAAATGCATTATTAATTCGTTCATAAAAAACTCAATCATAATAGATTGGGTTTTTTTATGAACCCTTTTCTCATTTCGAGTCGCCCACTTTTATGTGGCTATGGGGAGAAATATAGGGAACTTTGTTGTAGGACTATGCTTAGTTGATTTCTCCTATCGTCGAAATGACAAAAGGAAAAAGCAGTAATTCTAAAACACTTTTTTGAGTCTTTACGAATTATTATTCTTTCAAAAACAATTCCCATTCCTCAATTGTATCAATATCAATATCGCCGTCTGGAAAATCGATTGCTGCTATTGAGCCTTCATATTTTTGCAAAATTGCCCTTGCTCCTTTATCCCCTTTTAAAGCTAATAAATCATTGTAAATCAATTGATTAAATAACATTGGCACGCCAATTTCATTGCCATAATTGGAGGCTATTATTGATTTTTGTGATGATTCTTCAACAGCGATTAAATTTTCAAAAATAGTTGGAGTCAAATAAGGCTGATCGCAAAGGGATAGGATAACCTTTTCAGCCTTTAATCGAGTTCTTAGCCCGGCAATTACAGAACTTGCCATTCCAGTTTCCCAATTTTCATTCAAAACTATTTGCACATTTTTGTTTGAAATCGATTGAGAAATTTCTTCAAGCCTTGCTCCTAAAACCACAATAATATCTCTAGAAACCTCATTAGCCATCCTAATTGTGCGATTTAATAAAGTTTCCCCTTTATATTCCAGCAATTGCTTTGCCCGCCCCAATCGTTTGGATTCACCTGCTGCCAAAATAATAATCGGTATTTGAGACACTGTATTCATTTTTGACAATAAAAAAAATATTTTGACACCAGTTAACTTTTATCTAACTGAATTATGCTTGGTAAAAATACAATAATAAGGTCAATCAAAGGTGTTTTTGTACTTTTGTAAAACAGCTATGAAAAATTCACAAAAACTTTTCTTATTTATACTTTCTTCGGGCATTTTTATTTGGATAGACTGGGCCACCAAACTTTGGGCCAAAAAGCATTTATTTTATGTTCGTTCACAAGCTTATTTTGATGGCTTATTTATGTTGGATTACGCTGAAAATAAAGGTGCTGCACTCAGCATGGGATCGAAACTACCTGAAAGTCAAGCCTTTTGGGTTTTGCAAATACTCCCCTCTCTGGTTTTATTTTTTTTATTAATTTACGTTTTCAAAAACTTTCGGAATTATTCAACAATCGCATTAATAGGTTTTGCTGGCATTTTTGGGGGAGGTTTTGCCAATCTAGTAGATCGATTTCAAAATAAGCGACAAGTCGTCGACTTTATGATTATTAATCTTGGCGAATTTCAGACTGGGATATTCAACTTTGCCGATGTTTTTATCAGTATAGGTGTTGTTACACTATTTTTATCCAGTTTCTTTCAAAGTTCAAAAAGCTAAATCAAAGTTTAAAACAGCCATTACCCCATAAATCTTCTTAAAATTGGGCCATAACTATCCACTCTCCGATCACGCAAATAGGGCCAGGTGGATCGATAGTACTCCGTAAGTTCCAAATCAATCTCTTGTACATGCACTTCTGGCTGGTCATGACTGGCCAAATACAAAAGAGTACCATGCGGATTGGCCACAAAGCTACCACCCCAAAATTGCTGCTCAGCCTCCACTCCTATCCTATTCACTGAAACCACATGCACACCATTAGCCACCGCATGCGACCGCTGAATCGTTTGCCAGGCATTGTATTGCTCTCGATTAATGCTAGCGTTTGTTTCAGTAGTATCCCAACCAATCGCAGTAGGGTAGAATAGGATTTCGGCTCCCATCAATGCTGTAATTCTTGCCGCTTCTGGATACCACTGATCCCAACAAATAAGCACTCCGATTTTGGCAAACTTGGTCTCAAATATTCGATAGCCCGCTTCCTCGGAGGCTTGCCCCTCCACAGGCGAATCTCCTGGAGTAAAGTAATATTTTTCATAATAACCAGGATCATCTGGGATATGCATTTTACGATATTTACCCAAATAACTGCCGTCGGCATCAATAACCGCAGTAGTGTTATGGTATAAACCTGGTGCTCTTTTTTCAAATAAGGAGGCAATAATAACCACACCCAATTCTTTTGCTAGTAACGAAAATCGGTCAGTGGTGGGCCCTGGAATAGTTTCAGCCAATTTGAAATTTTCCTGAGATTCAATATCACAAAAATAAAGTGAACAGAAAAGCTCTTGTAGACAAACGATATTGGCTCCATCTGCTGCCGCTTGCTTTATGCCAGCAATGGCCTTTTCGATATTTTCATTTACAGTAGCCGAGCAAGCCATTTGCACCAAACCAACCTTTACTTTTTTCATATTTTTTCAAATAAATTTCGTTTGCAAAAGTACTCAATCAATATAAAATAAATAAATTAGCCCATAAATTATCCTAAATAATAGCATTTACTTTTAAAATTGATCAAAAAACGATGCAATACACTCTATCAGACGGCTTCTTATATTATAAGCAATTGGTTGAAAAAGAGGACTTTATGGCTTTATTCAAATCCGATGATCGGTTTGTTTGGTACGAAAGTATCACAGAATCTCAAAGTCAATTTAGGTATGCTGAAGGCAAATGGAGTATTAAACAAATTATTGGGCATATCACTGACCATGAGCGTATTATGACTTATCGAATGCTTCGGTTCAGTCGTAAAGACGAAACCCTTTTGCCCGGATATGACCAAGATTTGCTGGTAACCAATAGCCGATTTGATGAAATACCTTGGGCTAAATTGCTGGAAGACTTCAGAAATGTAAGACAAGCAAGTTTGAGTTTGATTAAAAACTTTTCTGTGGAGCAATTGCAATTGACTGGTAAAGCTTGGAAATATACCCTGACCGTTGAGGAATTCATAATGGCCACTATTGGCCATGAAATGCATCATTTTTCGGTTTTAAAAGAAAGGTATTTTCCTCAGGAGTAAGTGTCTGTCTTTCGCACGGAGACACGGAGA
>JAZKGO010000191.1:3321-5951 GCA_040385875.1 Bacteroidota bacterium | reverse complement strand
AGGCATGCATTGATCCAAAAGTCAAAATCAGGTTGGGAGTGCATCCCTTCCTCGCTAACGTATACATAGCCTTTCATGGGTTTCCCGGTGAAAACCATTTCACGACAACCATTTCTTTCCAAAGCTTGTTCGTATTGATTGGGGTCAATCCTGCACATCATTTCGTCTTTGACCACGCCAATACACATTTTCCCATTGACCATAAAGCAGCTCCCTCCAAACATAAACTTCTCCTCTACATCTGGCAAATGGGCAATGGATTCTCGAATTCGGTTGTGCAAGGTTTCATTAAAGGCCATGATTTTTTTATTTTATTTGAGCGATTGAATTTACAAAAAAAATGGATTGACGGATTTGTTATATTTTGAAAAATAAAAACCTAACTTAATTTATTGATAATCAATTCAGAAGCCCCTTATCCGATTGAGTATGAATAATGAATAAAACTTTGATAAGCTGAATTTATTTTTTAGTTTTAAGATAGTTAAAATCTTATTAAAGTTGGACTGAAGAAAATCTAGCAACTTATCCAATAGTAGCTCAATTTTTGACGAAGAGTTAAAGGTCATTCAATCAAACAGATATCTATAAAAAACATGGGCAAACAATTTTATGCACTTTATTTGCTCCCGATGCGATCAGACTTTGCTCAAACTATGAACGAGCAATTATGATGCAACATGTTGGCTATTGGACCGATTTGATGAACAAAGGTAAAGTGGTTGCTTTTGGACCAGTACTAGACCCCAAAGCAGTTTATGGACCGGATATTATTTCAGTGGATAGTTAGGAAGAAGTGAAAGAATTTATTGCGAACGCCCCCGCAAGGAAAATTAACCAATATAAATATTTTCCCATGAGGGCGGTTGTACCTGCAACGAAATTGATATAAAGTCAGGCAAGAAAACAACTAATATTAAACAAAAGCCATTAAAAATATGAACAAAATATTAAAAAAAGTACTCCTCATTATTGGCTTATTAATAGTGGCTATATTCATTTTTGGATTGATTTTAGCGTATCTCCCGACTCGATCAAAGACCAACCATGCGGGCATTTCTCCTGAGGAAGCCGCTATTATGCGGCAAAAACTTATTCCTCCACACCACCAGTTTACCACAACTGATGGAGAAACGCTTTTTCTGCGCCGATGGAACCCAAATAAAATTGATACAACCAAAAATGACATCGCTGTTTTGATTCTTCATGGCATTACCGCTCATAGCGGTGCCTATAATATGGCAGGTGTACCCTTCTCTGCTGGGGGATACACCACCTTTGGATTGGATTATAGAGGTCATGGCTTGTCTGCAGGAAATCGTGGAGATAACCTAGGTAAAGATAGATGGATTGCTGATTTAGCGGAGGCGGTGAAATATATTAAAGGTCTTGGTTACCCAAAAGTAGTTGTATTGGGGCATAGCTTGGGCGTGGCTTCAGCAATATGTGTAGCGGGTGCCATTCCAGAGGAAATTTCAGGGTTGGTATTACTCTCGGGTGCCTATGAAGGCAGAAAAGGCTTGTCAAAACCACCCACTTTGTTTGAAAAAACTAAAATTTTAGCTAGCTCTATTTTCAGGCCATCCTACCAGGCTGTTGAATATTATCGGGAAGGCATGACTGTCACGAAAGATTCTCTATTCAATTTCAGGTATACCCTTCGGTTTTTGACCATGTTGGATGTGAAGCAACTCAGACTACCCAAAACGCTCAACATTCCGGTGCTGGTGGGTATTGGGGACAAAGATGAATTATTTGAAATTGATAAAGTGAAGGATTTCTATAATCTCGTGCCTGGTAACAAAAAAGAATTTTTGGTTATGAAAAACACCACTCATGCTAAAATCCCTGTGGAGAGTTGGGAACAAGTGGTCGCTTGGTTAGATAAAACAGATTTTAACGAGGTAAAAGCGAAATAAAAAGTTGACTTAACTAGTCAAAAGGCTTTAGGCTGAAATAAACTTTATTAAAATTAAACTTCTCGAACTAGGATAGTAGCCGTTGCATGCACGACCGTTTGATTATCAGAACCCCTAAGCACTGCTTCAGAAAAAACAAGGTTTTTACCTGCCCTAATAATACGTCCTTCACCCACACAATCACCAATTCTAGCAGGAGCGATAAAGCTACTTTTAATCTCAACTGTGGGTAGCCACAAACCAGTTTTTACAAATGTGGATATTGAAATCAGAACATCGATCATGGCCACAGCAAATCCACCCTGAATGTTTCCAAAATGATTCCGAAAAGCAGGCTGTTTTTCAAATTTAAGTTTTACAAATCCTGTTTCAAAATTTACCTCAATTATTTCAAAAGGCGTTAGAGCAGCACATGGAGGCGGTTCATGCTGAGAAAGAATCAACTTTAGTTTATGAATTCCATCCATATTTTAAAAGATCAAATTTTAGTAAAAATACAAAATTTTCTCTTTTCCAATGTATTGTATTCTATTAAGATTTATACTAATTTTGAGCATATTGTATTCAATGTCAATACCTTAACCCTAAGTCTCTAAATCCTAAAGCTATGAAATCTTTCACTACCTCTGTTCTCTATTTTGCATTTCTTTTAGTAATTGGAAGTTGTAAGAAAAAATATGAGTCTGGAACAATTGAGCATATTCAATCAGT
>JAZKGO010000191.1:0-3221 GCA_040385875.1 Bacteroidota bacterium | reverse complement strand
TATGGCGAAAGGGCTTGTTGCGATGTGGTGAATAGAGGTTTAGCGATGTATCAAGGTCATATTTATGTGGGATCATTGGATGGCAGATTGATTGCAATCGATGCATCGACTGGCAAAAAAGTTTGGTCGGTTGTCACTGTTGATCCAAAGAAACCTTATACTATTACAGGTGCACCGAGAGTGGTGGAGGGGAAAGTAATTATTGGAAATGGCGGTGCTGAATATGGAACAAGGGGGTATGTAACCGCTTATAATGCTTTGACGGGAAAAGAGTTGTGGCGTTTTTATACCGTTCCGGGCGATCCTTCAAAACCATTTGAATCAAAAGCAATAGAAGCTGCTGCTAAAACATGGAAGGGTGAGTGGTGGAAGTATGGTGGAGGGGGAACCTCATGGGATGCCCTAGTTTATGACCCTGAATTAAAATTATTGTATATCGGCACAGGCAATGGCTCACCATGGAATAGAGAAATAAGAAGTCCGGGCGGAGGGGATAATTTATATCTTTCGTCTATTGTTGCACTTAATCCTGATAATGGTGAGCTAGTTTGGCATTACCAAACCACTCCAGGAGATACTTGGGATTATACAGCTACACAACCTATCATTCTTGCCAACCTTTCCATAGAAGGTGTGAATAAAAAAGTATTGATGCAGGCTCCCAAAAATGGATTTTTCTATGTGTTAGATAGAACCAACGGAAAGCTGATTTCCGCAAAACCTTATGTGAAAACCAATTGGGCCACTTCAGTTGACATGAAAACGGGGCGCCCAGTGGAAACACCATTCGCTAGGTATACCACCATGAATAGCTATATCTACCCAACTGCTGGTGGTGGTCACAACTGGCAGCCGATGGCCTTTAATCCAAAAACTTCGTTGGTGTATATCCCTGCTCGTGTGGAGGCTATGATGTATGGGCAGGATAAGGCTTGGAAATTTAATAGTGACCTAAGATATTTAAATTTAGGAATCGGATATGACGCTAGTAAACCTATTTATAAAGATTCTTTGGCTGAAAAAAATTATGGAAAGTTGATAGCCTGGGATCCCATTCAACAAAAGGAAGTATGGAGTGTAAAACATGCCTCCACATGGAATGCAGGGGTACTTACCACCGATGATCTAGTATTTCAAGGAACAGCCGAAGGCAATTTTGTTGCCTATGATGCAAAATCTGGTATTAAAATTTGGGAAACAGCGTTGGAAACAGGAATTGTTGCCCCTCCTATCACCTATATGGTGGACGACGTTCAATATATTTCGATTGCAGTTGGCTGGGGAGGTGTTTTCGGATTATGGCACAAACTCACCAAACAGATAAATCCGGGGACTATCTATACCTTTGCATTGGGCAAAAAAGTAGCTATGCCAAATTATCCTATACAGCCTGATAAAAAACTAATCAGCCTACCAGCTACCGCCAATAAAAAAGAAATAGCAAGCGGCCAAGCTCTTTTCGGATATCATTGCAATGGCTGCCACAATCTGTCAGGGGGTGGTTCTATTCCTGATCTTACCTTTTCAACAGCCGAGACTTTTAGTGTATTCAAAAACATTGTGAAAGATGGTATCTATCTACCTAAAGGAATGCCCAAATTTGAAGGTCGTTTAACGGACCAAGAAATTGAGAACATTAAACAATATGTTTTTTCAACAGCTGAGACAAAAAGAACTAGTTTAGCAAAAAAGTAAAAATATAGAATATTTTCTGGATAGGTTAATTTAGCAATAAACTCAAAATAAAGGTTCTAAAAAATCTTATTTGAAAAATCGAACGATAAAAGGAAAAATTTCTTACTTTGTGGAGATTACCAAATCACATTTATCATTTCTGAAAAATACTTCCGCAAATGAATGATAAACCTATTTAAATCGACTGAATTTCAATTATTTAACTAAAATACTAAATGGATATTGACATCAATAAACTATTGCATTCTGAATCTGAACAATTAATAAAGCTACAAGACATTGTAAAAAAATCTATCAAGGATCAAAATCTGATTATTGAAAACCTACTGCATCCTTCCAAAGAAATACTAACGGAAGGTCAAAAAATTTCGGATAAGGTGGCCAGATTTGGAGGCAGTTGGGCGTTTATTATTTCATTTTTCATTGTACTCATTGTTTGGATAGTTTATAACACAGTTGCCCCAAAAGGTAGCAATTTTGACCCTTATCCATTTATACTCATGAACTTGATTTTGTCGTGCATAGCAGCTTTGCAAGCTCCCATTATTATGATGAGCCAAAATAGACAAGAAGAAAAAGATAGAAAACGAGGCGAAAATGACTACCTCATCAATTTGAAAGCTGAATTGGAAATAAGAGCGATAAATCAGAAAATTGATTTACTGTTAGAGGAACAAATAAAGATATTATTTGATAGCCAAGCCAAGCAGCTCGAAATTTTAAAGAATATTGAACAAAAAATCGATTTGAAAAAGTAAAACCTTCCTCCTACTCATTCAAATTGACTAAGTCAAAACCAATTAAGCCACGCCTCAATTGCATCATTTTCCAAAAACTTATTCTAAAAAGCATGGCCTCACTTTTCAATTATTTCAACAAATTTATAACTCTGAGTCCTGATTCTCAAAAAGCCATAACCAATTTATGCACTACTATTCTGGTCGAAAAAAATGAGATTTTACAGCCAATTGGTCATACTTGCAAAACGATTTATTTCCTAAAATCAGGAATAGCCCGAATCTATTATTATAAAGATGGAACTGATATCACTGAAAGTTTCTCTTTTGAAGGCCATATCATTGCCAGAGTAGAAAGCCTACTCACTGGCAAGCCTTCACAAAAAGCCATTCAAATTCTTGAAAACTCTGAAATAATTGCGATCAATGCTACCCAGCTTTTTAAGCTTTACGACAACAATCCACAAATCGAAAGGTTATTTAGACTAATTTTCGAATCAGCCTATGTCGACACCATCAATCGAATTGAAAGTATTCAATTTCATTCTGCTGAGGAACGGTATCTTACATTGATAAAAGAAACAGATATTGTCCAAAAAATTCCCCTCAAACATATTGCCTCATACCTAGGCATCACCCAAGTTTCATTGAGCAGAATAAGAGCTTCCATCAAGTGATTATTTATCATTTGTTAAAGGAATCGGCGTTGGGTTAGCTGAATTTTGTAAAGTATTTCAAAACTATTTTACAATGAAGGGTATCAAAACAATCGAAACAGAAATCTTGAAT
>JAZKGO010000190.1:0-4212 GCA_040385875.1 Bacteroidota bacterium | reverse complement strand
GAAGTAGTTGGTTGGAGTACGGCTCCGATAGTTGCTTTCATTTTTCCTTTAATTGGATTTTTAATTTCCCCTATATATCCTGCCATTAATTCCTTGATTTTGAATTCATTACCTAAAAATAAACATGGGGTAATGGCTGGTTTGATTGTGATATTTTCTGCATTGGGAGGTACCACTGGCTCGTTAATTACTGGGTATATTTTTGAGCATTTTGGTGGTCAATCAGCTTTTTATTTCTCTCTCATACCTATGGGAATCTTAATTGTATTGCTTTTTATTTTTAAAAAATATCAGACAAAAGCTTCTATTTAATTACTTGCAAAAAATATTATGGAAGAGACTTTCTTTGATATTGACTATCAGATAGCCAATACAACTTTCGGTGAATTGTTTGAAAAGGTCCAATTTTCAGGAATATTTCCTGACTCTAAAACCTTTCCAGATTGCGTTCCCAAAAGAGCAATCGAAAGAATATTAGAAGATTATTCATTAAAAAAGAGTAATTCTTATTTCGATTTGAAGACTTTTGTTTTCGAAAATTTCGACCTACCACAAATACAAACTAATGATTTTAAGGCCAATACGAAGAATGATTTAAGCACACATATTTTCAATCTTTGGCCCTATTTGACCATTTCAAAAACGGAGCAACAGGGTACTTATTTGCCATTGCCAAAGACATTTGTGGTGCCTGGTGGTAGGTTTCAAGAGTTATATTATTGGGACAGCTATTTTACATGCTTGGGGCTGATCGAAAGTAAAAAGATTGAAGAGGTTGAGAATATATTGGACAATTTCTCCTATCTAATTGATACTTATGGCTTTGTACCTAATGGCAATCGGTCGTACTTTCTGAGTAGGTCGCAGCCACCCGTTTTTGCTTTGATGGTTGATTTATTCGCCAAAGAATGTCCCAATAAAAGTGCTACAAAATACTTACCTAGTTTATTGAAAGAGTATGATTTTTGGATGCATGAGTTTGAAAGGTTGACTTTGCAAAATAAAGCTATAAGTAGAGTTGTAAAACTTGAGGACAATATTTTCAATCGGTATTGGGACAATCTTGATGTTGCCAGACCGGAGTCTTATAAAGAAGATATAGAACTGGCTAACAATGCACACTTAAAAAACTTCGAGCCATTTAGAACCTCTAATGAAATTTATAGAAATATTAGAGCTGCCGCTGAGTCAGGATGGGATTTTAGTGCTAGATGGTTTGCGGATGGTAAAAATATGGAGACTATTGAAACTACTAACTTGGTTCCCGTTGATTTGAATTGCCTCCTTTATTTTCTTGAAACTAAAATTGCCAGTTGTTTTGATCCAAACATCGACCAAGTAAATTATGAAATATTTAATCAAAAAGCAGAAAAAAGAAAAATGGCAATAGCTGAATTGTTTTGGCTCGAAGATTTTTTTTATGATTATAATTTTAAGACTCAGACACATTCCAAATATAAAACCTTAGCGGCTTGCTTCCCTTTATTTTTCAAAATTGCCAATACTAGCCAAGCTGACAGGGTAGCCGAAGTGATTGAGAGAGATTTTTTGAAAGTAGGTGGATTGGTGACAACACTCAACGATTCGGGGCAGCAATGGGATTGGCCAAATGGCTGGGCACCTTTACAATGGATTGCTTATCAAGGCCTTATCAATTATGGAAAAGTTGAATTGGCTGAAAAAATACGAACAAATTGGCTCAATATGGTTGAGCAAATTTATAGCAAGGAGGGAAAATTAACTGAAAAGTATGATGTAGTCAATTCTCATCAGCAGGGTGGTGGTGGCGAGTATCCCAATCAAGACGGATTCGGTTGGACCAATGGAGTGACCTTGAAGTTTTTGAATATTCACAAAAAATAGGAATTGAAGCTTCTGACAATAGGATTTTAATCAAAGGAAATCTTTTAAAATTGAACTAGATAAAAATTGTAAAAAAATTATTATCTGTAAATAAATTTTCTATTTATTTTTGATAAAATAGGTTTATTACCTTATATTTTTTTGAAAAATAGATACATATTACTTTTGCAAAGCAGATTTAGAAATAATACTTTTTCATAAACAAAACTGATATGTCAACCGAAACAAAAGTGTACGTTCCTTACAAAGTGAAGGATATTTCATTGGCCGAGTGGGGTCGCAAAGAAATTAGATTAGCTGAAGCCGAAATGCCAGGCTTAATGGCTCTTCGTGCTGAATATGGTGCTTCTCAACCACTTAAAGGTGCGAGAATTGCGGGCTGCTTGCACATGACTATCCAAACTGCGGTTTTAATTGAAACTTTAACTGCTTTGGGAGCGGACGTAACTTGGTCTAGTTGCAACATTTTTTCTACTCAAGATCATGCTGCTGCGGCTATTGCTGCTGTAGGCATTCCAGTTTATGCTTGGAAAGGCATGAATGAGGAAGAATTTAATTGGTGCATCGAGCAAACTTTATGGTTTGGTGAGGAGCGCAATCCATTGAACATGATTTTGGATGATGGTGGCGACTTGACAAATATGGTGTTTGACGTATATCCTGAGTTGATTTCTGGCATCAAAGGCCTTTCTGAGGAAACTACCACTGGAGTTCACCGTTTGTATGAGCGTATGAAAAACGGCACACTTTATTTGCCAGCAATCAACGTGAATGACTCGGTTACAAAATCGAAATTTGACAATAAATATGGTTGCAAAGAAAGTTTAGTTGATGCGATTCGTCGTGCTACTGACTTGATGTTGGCTGGAAAAGTAGCCGTTGTAGCTGGTTATGGTGATGTTGGAAAAGGTTCTGCAGAATCACTTCGTGGTGCTGGGTGCCGAGTTTTGGTTACTGAAATTGACCCAATATGTGCTTTGCAAGCTGCTATGGATGGTTTTGAAGTAGTTACTATGGATGAAGCAGCAACTCGTGCAAACATTTTTGTAACAGCAACTGGTAATTTAAGAATTATCAAGGAGCGTCATTTCCGTGCGATGCGTGATAAAGCGATTGTATGCAACATCGGTCACTTCGATAACGAAATTGACATGGCTTGGTTGAATGGCACTTATGGCAATACCAAAGAGCAAATTAAGCCTCAAGTGGATATGTATACTATTGACGGTAAGGAAGTGATTATTTTGGCAGAAGGTCGTTTGGTAAACTTAGGTTGTGCCATGGGTCACCCTTCTTTTGTAATGTCTAACTCATTTTGTAACCAAACTTTGGCTCAATTAGAACTTTGGTTAAATACAGATCAGTACGAAAAACAATTGTATGTATTACCAAAGCATTTGGACGAAAAAGTAGCGAGACTGCACCTTGGCCATATCGGCGTGAAGTTAGAAACTTTGGAAACTGAACAAGCTGAATATATCGGCGTAACAGTTGATGGTCCTTATAAATCAGATACTTATCGTTATTAGATGTTAGATTATTGATGTCAGATGTTAGTAAAAAAGCCCCAAATTCATTGAATTTGGGGCTTTTTTATAAATTAAAATTCTCAATAACTAAGTTTTGTTAAAAATTAATAAAATTTGAATTAACTACTTATTTAATGCTTTCTTTGGGTAAATTTTGAACACTAAACACAACAACCCCATGAAATTCCACATAACAGCCATTATTATTCTTTTCAATTTGAATAATTTATTCTCTCAAGATTTTACAGGAAAAAGAATACTTACTGGAAATTTAAATCTACAAATTTTTAATAGTAAAATTGATTACAGCAATAATCTATTCCCGGTTCAAAATGATGTTTCAACTAGGAACAATAATGTAGGATTTAGCTTTTTGTCAGGAAGAATTAAAGAAAATAATACTTATACGGCATATGGTGTCAATTTTAGCATTCAAGGTTCAGGAAATAATGATTCAAAGGATTTATACAACTATTCTTTAGGTCCTGAAATTCAATTCGGAAAGTTTGTAAAAGTATTTGATCAATTCTATTTTGCTCCCAATACACGATTATCCTCTAGCTATGGTTGGTCAAATATTGTGGATGGTTCAGTAAATAGTATATCGTTCAGAGCAACAATTGCGCCTTTGAGTTTTGTCTATAGGCTTAATGAAAAGTTGCTATTTAATATCTCAATGGGCTCATTTGGAGTAGGTTATGGCAGAACAATTGTAAAATCAGATTCTTTTAAAAATACAATCAACAATATAGATATTTCAGGAAGTATTTCAAATCAGGTTGGAATTTCGGCCTTTTATCTTTTTAATTGAGCTCAATAA
>JAZKGO010000189.1:0-1935 GCA_040385875.1 Bacteroidota bacterium | reverse complement strand
CTTTTACTCGATAGGAGGTTTTTATGCCAGGATTCAATTCCTGAGCAATATGAGCTGGAATCACAAAATAAGTCCAGCCCGATTTCTCGCCTTTCTCACCAAATTTATCAAGGATTGTTTTGAATTGGATCACGGGGTAAATTTTAAATTAATCAATATTTCCACCAACATTTAACCCACTTGGCACTCTTGAGGGAATCGTTTTATCAATTTTATAATCATTCAAAGTGTTTATAAACTCAACAATCGATGAAATGTCTTTAAACTCCACATTCAAGTTCTCAACTAAGGGATCTATTTGTGCTGGTTTCACTAATGGGTTTGCAATTTTCCCGCCAGATAAATCCTCGTAAAATTCTAATACGTTTTGAAGTGTTTTGAGTTTTCCGCTATGCATATAGGGAAACGTAAAACGAAGATTTCTAAGTGAGGGTGTTCGGAAGGCGTATTTCTTTTCAAAGCCATCGTCCGAAAATTTTAGATTTTCATTATCAGCCACCCCAATTACATGGGTTTTAAAGTCCGAAAACATAGGCCCATTATGGCATTTTGCGCAACCAGATTTCAGAAAAAGAAGCATCCCATCAATTTCATTCTGAGAAAGTGCCGTTTTATCCCCATTCATATATTGGTCAAATCTTGAATTATTGGCCACAATGGTTCGCTCGTAGGTAGCAATTGCCTTCCCTAAATTTTCTTTATTGATGGCATCTTTTTTGCCAAATGCTTTTTCAAACAATAGTTGGTACTCCTTTATTTTCTTCAATCTTTTCACCACTTCATTGATGGCAGCTTCTTTCTTATAGGCATGGCCTCGCATTTCCTCGAATGCCATTATTGGTTCAAACGCCTGATTTTCAAGACTTTTTGCTCTCAAGTCCCAAAACATCGGCGCTTCCAATGCGTCTGTCGGTTCGTTGATTTTTATCCCATTAAAAGCAGTATTGACAATTGATTGAGAATTCCGTTTTACAAAAGGAATTTCGTTGGGCGATAAAAATGCTCGTTTGCTACCCAAACCTTTCCCATTCACGCCTATAGAAAGTTCGAGACTTTCAGCAAAACCAAATTCAGGATGATGGCAAGTAGCACACGACACATCTTTGCTTCCAGAAAGAATGGGATCAAAAAATAAGAATCTTCCTAAGGTTATTTTCTCTTCAGTAATGGCATTATCGAAAGGCGCTGGCACTTCTTTTGGCAAAGCTCCTAATATGGAAATATCGTCTGGTTGTATTTTTAATTGCTTAGTTTCTGAATTACTTTTTGAGCAGCCAAAAATGAAGACGCAATAAGTCAATACCCATTTTAAAGCCCCACTTTTTGTCATTTGCACCATTTAAAGTTAATTCATGAGTATATAATTGCCTTTAACAGTCTCATGGAATCGCAATTTATCCTTCTGTAGTTATTTATGCTTTGTTTATGGCGATTTCATAAAAGGTAAAGTTAATTTTTTATTATAATGTTATCAAGAAAATAGGTTCGAAATTATACCTACAAAAAAACCCAACTTCTCGCAAAAAGTTGGGTTTTTCAAAATCTAAAGAAAATAGCTTATTTACACATACAATGGAAAATCCTTCATCCAGCTATTGATTTTGGTTTTGACCGAGCCAATATAAGTATCGTTGTCATGGTTCATCAACACACCATCAATCAAATCCACAATTTCCAACATTTCGGCTTCTTTTAACCCTCTGGTGGTCATGGCCGGGGTACCTACTCTCATACCAGAGGTCACAAATGGGCTTTTATCATCAAATGGCACCATGTTTTTGTTGATGGTAATATCGGCTTTTATCAATGTGTTTTCGGCCAATTTACCAGTCAACCCTTTTGGGCGTAAGTCAATGAGCATCAAATGATTATCAGTACCTCCCGAGATTACTTTATACCCTTTATCCGTAAATGCCTGCGACATTACTTTGGCAT
>JAZKGO010000188.1:19155-36311 GCA_040385875.1 Bacteroidota bacterium | reverse complement strand
GAAATTGTGGCTGGGTCAATAGCCATGGGCTTGGGTGGTTATTTGGCTGGCCAAACCGAAGTACATCATTACCAATCAGAGTTAAATCGTGAATATGAAGAGGTAGAGCTATGGCCAGAAAAGGAAAGAGAGGAAGTGAAGGAAGTTTTTGCGGATTATGGCTTATCGGAAGAGGCCCAAAATCAGATTGTTGACCAGCTTTCAAAGGACAAAGATAAATGGGTGGATTTTATGATGCGTTTTGAATTGGGTTTGGAAAAACCTAATATCAATCGGGCAAGGAAGTCGGCTTTTAATATTGGTGCCTCTTATGTTTTTGGAGGCTTTATTCCATTAGTTCCCTATTTTTTTACTGAAAATGTAAATGAAGGTCTGGTCTATTCAGCTATTTTAACAATTATTGCATTGTTTATTTTTGGCTTTTTCAAGAGCAGAATTACGGGCCAACCCTCATTTGCTGGGGCATTGAAAGTAACAGGAATTGGTATCATTGCTGCAGCGGCGGCCTTTATTATTGCAAAATGGTTAGGTGGCCTTTAATTGGGTGAAAGGGCTTTTTTATACACTTCTAATACTCTTTTTCTTGCAAAATCATGGTCTACAATTGGGTTTGGGTATTCAAATGAATTTATTTCTGGTACCCATTTTTTAATATAAATCAAATTCTTATCAAACTTTTCAGTTTGAAGCCTGGGATTAAAAACTCTAAAATAGGGTGCGGCATCACAGCCTGATCCAGATGCCCATTGCCAGCCGCCATTATTGGCAGCAAAATCAAAATCCAATAATTTTTTGGCAAAATAAGCTTCTCCCCAACGCCAATCAATTAACAAATGCTTGGTCAAAAAGCTCGCCACAATCATTCTCACTCGATTGTGCATGAAACCCGTTTCCTTCAATTCTCGCATACCCGCATCCACAATCGGGTAGCCTGTTTTTCCTGAACACCATTTTTCAAACTCTTCTGGATTGTTCCGCCATTCAATTCTATCATATTCTTTTCTGAAAGATTTCCCCTCACAAACATGTGGAAAATGAAATATGATATTCATATAAAAATCCCTCCAGATAAGCTCATTAAGCCATGTTTCATTATTTTTAAGTGCTATTTTGGCTAAATATCGGATAGAAAGGGTGCCAAAACGAAGGTGTATGCTGAGCCTTGATGTACCAATAATAGAAGGAAAATTTCTGTTTTCGGTATACTTTTTAACTATTTCAAGATCAACTTGCTCTTTAGGGATTTTGACTTCTGACTTTATGAATCCCAAGCTTTCAAAATCAAAAAGCGGCAATTTATCGATTTTTAAAAAAGCATTTGTATACTTTTCAACTGGGTAAGCTTTCAGGTAAAAATCATTCAGTTTTTCTTTCCATTTACGGCTATAAGGTGTAAAAATGGTGTAAGGTGTTTGGGTATTACTTAATATTTCTTCTTTCTCAAAAATGCACTGATCTTTATAACTGTAAAAGGCTATTCCATTGGAATTCAGCCATTTTTTCACTTCTAAATCTCGTTCAATAGCATATCTTTCATAATCGTGATTGGTATATATCTCAGCAATTGAATAGGTGGTGGATAAAGTTTTGAAAGCCTCTAAAGGATTAGTATTGAATACTTTAAGACTACTGCCCATTTGCTCTAGAGTTGCTTTTAATTTAGCAATTTGAGCGTAAATAAAAGTGACACGGGCATCATCTTTGTCCTCCAATTTGTCCAGGATATTGGTATCGAATATAAAGATTGGCAACACTTTGTAGCCACTTTTTAAGGCATAGTACAAACCAGCATTGTCAGTCAATCGGAGGTCACGCCTAAACCAAAAAATTGCAATTTTTTCCAAATGAGATGTTTTCAATCTATAACCGTCCCAAGCAGTTTTTGTTTGATTTTTACTATTTTTACAGAAACGAATGATTTATAAAAAGTACTTATGATTCTATTTAATGTTACTTGCCATATTGAAAAAGGGATTGATGCCGACTTTCTATTTTATTTGAAAGACCATTTTCAAGCACAATTGAGAAAGTCGAATTTTATTTCTGACTCGATTTTTTTAAGACTTTTGACAGAAGTAGATGACCATTCTTTTACCTATTCTATTCAATTAAGATTCGAAAATATACTGCTCTATCAGCAATTCCAATTGGAAGAAGAGGAGCTTCTTTTAGAAGAAATTCAAATGAAATTTGTGGGCAAAATTTTTACTTTTACAACTCTTTTGGAAACTATATAACCCTATTCCCTTTTCTTTTGGGTTACTCTTTTATCAATAGTTGCAATAAAAGCAGGAAGAAGAATTAGATTGCAAATCATTGAAAATAAGAGAGTTAAAGAAATTAGAAGCCCCAAAGCTTGAGTGCCTTTAAAAGTAGAAGCGGTAAATATAAAGAACCCTGCAAACAAAATAATAGCCGTATAAAACATGGATACACCGGTCTTTTGAATGGTATTGGAGATGGCTGTGAGTACTGATTTTTTACCGTTTTTGAGTTCATCTTTATAACGGGTCAAGAAATAAATGGTACCATCTGATGAGATTCCAAATGCAATTGAAAATATCAAAATAGTACTTGGTTTGAGGGCGATACCTGCAAAACCCATTAGGCCTGCTGTAATGATAAGTGGAATGATACTAGGCAAAATTGAGATGATTACCATACGCCAATTTAGAAATAATAGTGCCATAATAATGCTAATCAATATAACTGCTTCAATTGTACTCTCAATTAAATTTGATAATAAATATTCGTTTCCTAATGCAAATACTACTCCATTGCCAGTAATTTTTGCAAAATAGGCCTCTTTTCCACTCAGCATTTTACCAGAATCGGTGTCGTAATTAAATATGGTATCAATTTTAGGTTGTAACTCTCTGATTATCTGTTTAGTACGAACAGTACCTACATCAGCCATCTGAAAGCTCACTCTGGTATATTGTCTTGTGCTGTCCATGAAACCTGCAAACTGATTTTCTCTTCCCTGAATACTGGTTCTATAGTTGGAAAGCTTTTGCAATTCATCTATGCCAGGCAAAACATAATATTTAGTGTCGCCCCCACGATAAGCTTGATAGATAAATTTGGTAGCCGTAACCAATGAGATAGGCTTGGTGAATTCTGGATATTTTGCAAATTCTCGTTCTACTCTTCTGATTTTAGTTAAAATCTGAGGTGAAGTGGCTTTTCCAGGTTCTTTGGCATCAATAGCTACCTCAAAAGGAACCACTCCCTTAAAATGTCTTTCAACCCATTTTAAGTCAGTATAAATAGGGTTGTTTTTTGGCAAATCATCCACCACATACCCTATTGCTTTTATTTTAGAAAGGCCATAAATGGATACAATAATCACGATTCCTACCAGCCAATATAACTTTGTTCGGTGGCTCATCACCGATTTTTCAATCCCAGAAATAATGGCCGTAATCCGCTTGCCTTCCAAATGAGACAGATTGTGTTTGGTTGGTGGGCCAATTAGACTAAATGCGATTGGTACAAAAATTAAAGTAACCAAAAATGTCAAACTGATATTTATGGCCGATACCATGCCAAATTCCATCAATAATTTGCTACTGGTAAAGGCAAAAACTCCGAAGCCAATAGAGGTAGTAATGTTGGCCAAAAATAAGGTAGGACCAACTTTTTCAATGGCAGTATAAAGCGCTTGCTTCTGATCCCCGTGTTCGGCAAATTCTTCATGATATTTATTTACTAGAAAAATTAAATTGGGTACACCAATTACAATCACCAATGGAGGGATGAGTCCTGATAGTAAGGTAATTTGATAGCCATATAAATAGATAATTCCTAACGAACTAGCAATCCCTATTAAAATAACTACTAAGGCAAAAATCACCACCTTAAACGATTTGAAAAACAATGCCAATATGATACATGTAACAATGATAGCCAACACCAAAAACATTTTGAGCTCGGCAGAAACTTGGGAGGAGAACTCACTTCTTATGAAAGGCATTCCTGAGTAATGTACAGGCGTATTCGTCTCATTACCAAAGGCTTGGCCATATTCTTTAATGGCTTTGGTAACTGCAAATCTATCAAAGCCATTCAATATTTTTTCGTCAAAAGTAACCAACATCAAGTGGGCATTTCTGGCATCATTAAAAAGCAAGCCATGATAAGCGGGAAGCTTTTCAAGTGCATTTTTTAAGCTATCTACTTGTGATTGCTGAGTGGGATTTTGTGCAAGCAATGGTTTGAATTCAAACTTTTGAAGACCGTCATTTCTCACAATTTCTTGCAAGTCAGCGTTGGATACCACCTTTTTAATGCCCTTTATTTGGCCTACTTTTTTACCTAATGCAATCCATTTTTGCATAAAAGTCAAATCATACATTTTATTTGTTTCAACCCCTATAAGTAGTACATTGCCATCTTCTCCAAATCGCTTTTTAAATGATTCATATAACTGGTAATTTGGATCGGATTTTGGTAAGATTTTTGGTAATTCATACGAAATCTGAACTTTTGATGCATAAAAACCCATAAATACCGCAAATAGGGCTATTGCAATCAAACAAGCGATTTTCTTATCTAAGATTATTTTGGCAATATATTTCCAAATGGCATCAGACATTATTGTTCTATTTTTTTTCGTTTAATAAATGGTTAACTGCCTCTAAAGGTGAGATTTTATGGGCATTAATTTGCTCTTCAAGACTTTTAATTTGGGCTAAATTATTTTTATCAGCATAAAACTCTGAAACAAGTTTTCTTTTCAATATTTCATGCATCCAATCTAATTTTTGCCTATTTCTTAGGGCACCAAACAGTCCATTAGATTGTTGTTTATCAATGAATTGACTAATATTTTTCCAAAGTTTTTCAATATCAGTCGTTATTGATGAGGAAAATGTATCAATTGTGACGGGCTCATTTTTTCCAAAATGGAAGGCATTTTCTAGTTCTTTTTTTGCAGTTTTTGCATTTTCAATATTTGTTCCATCAGCCTTGGTAATTAATATTGCATCTGCATGTTCTAATATGCCTTTTTTGATTCCTTGTAGCTCATCTCCAGATCCTGCTAAATGAAGTAATAGAAAAAAATCGACCATATTTCTAACCATCGTTTCTGATTGGCCCACTCCAACGGTTTCGATGATAATCACCTCAAAACCAGCCGCTTCACAAAGCAATATTACTTCTCTACTGGTTTCATTTGTTCCTCCCAAATATTGGTTGGAAGGAGAAGGTCTCACATAGGCATTTGGATGGTTAGCTAAATGTCCCATTCTGGTTTTATCACCCAATATACTTCCACTTGTTAGGCTACTTGTTGGGTCAATGGCGATCACAGCTACTTTTTTGCCTAAATTAATTAGGTACATTCCCAGAGCTTCAATCAATGTGCTTTTACCTACACCCGGTGGGCCAGTAATTCCTATTCTAATTGAATGGCCGGTTTTTGGCAATATATCGGCGATTATTTCTTCTGATAATTGCCTATCGGCTAGCAAGCCACTTTCGTTTAAAGTGATGGCTTTGCTCAAAGCAATACGATCACTTTTTAGTAACCCTTGCAAAAGTTCATATTTTGAATATTTATTTTTCAAAATCGATCTGATTTGAGTGGGTTAAAAATATTTCTGCGAGAGCAAGATCTTCCTGAGTGGTTATTTTGATATTTTTATAATCTCCTTCAAAAAGATTTATTGGAAATCCTGCCAGTTCTACAACGGAAGCATCATCGGTAAAGGACTCATTCTCTGCCACAGAATAGGCTTTTTTAAGAATATTTAACTGAAATATTTGAGGCGTTTGTACCAATCGAACTCTGTTTCTATCCAAAGCTGTATTCGTTTCCCTTTCAACATCGAGATATCTAGTCGAATCTTTACTTACTACACAACACACCGCTGTGGCTTTTTGAGCAGATAATTCAAAGCCTTTTTTGATGATTTCTGTTGATATAAATGGTCTCACACCATCATGGATAGCCACCAATGCATTAGGAACTAGAATTGAATTGATACCATTTCGACAGGATTGAAATCTAGTGTTGCCTCCTTTGACTATAGAAAGCCTATCGGGATAAAAGGAATGCTTGATGCACAATTGAAGCCAAAATTCTATTTGGTTTTCGGGCAATACCAAAAGAATATTGATGGAGGTTGAGTACTTTATGAATTGATTAATGGTACGCATTAAAATAGGTAATCTCCCAATTTCAATAAATTGTTTTGGGAGATTACTACTCATTCTGGAGCCGCTGCCGCCTGCTACTATTACGGCATATTCATCCATATCAGACTTTTTATGATTGAATTCTTAAACAATAAGCATGGCATCGCCATAGGTAAAAAACTTATATTTTTCAGCAATCGCTACTTTATAAGCTTCTTTAATTAGCTCGTGACCACCAAAAGCACCTGTCATCATTAATAAAACCGACTCAGGTAAATGGAAATTCGTCAATAAAGCGTTAGTGATTTTAAAATCATAGGGAGGGAAAATAAATTTATCAGTCCATCCTTCACTTGGTTTTAAACGAGCATTGGCTGAAACTGAGCCTTCAATAGCCTTTAAAGTGGTAGTGCCAATTGCACAAACTCTTTTATTATTATCTAATGCTTTATTCACTATAGCCACTGCTTCTGATTCAATTCGGTAGTTCTCTGAATCCGTTTTATGTTTAGTAAGATCTTCCACATCCACTTGGCGGAAAGTACCAAGGCCCACATGAAGTGTGATAGGTGTAAACTCTACCCCCTTGATTTCTAGTCTTCTAACTATATTTTTAGTAAAATGCAAGCCAGCCGTTGGGGCTGCCACCGCACCTACATGCTCCGCAAAGATTGTTTGATACCATTCCTTATCACCCTCTTCGGTCTCTCTTTTTATTTCTCTCGGAATCGGTGTCTCACCCAATTCTGCAATCGCTTCCATCAGTTCCTCTTGGTTGCCATCAAACAAAAAACGAATGGTACGGCCACGACTTGTTGTATTATCGATAACTTCGGCTACTAAATCGGACTCACCAAAGTAAAGTTTATTACCCACTCTAATTTTACGAGCAGGATCCACCAATACATCCCAAAGGCGATGCTCACGGTTCAATTCTCGTAATAAAAATACTTCAATTTTAGCACCTGTTTTTTCCTTATTTCCATATAATCTGGCCGGAAAAACCTTTGTATTATTGGTAACCATTACATCGCCATCATCAAAATAATCAATGATGTCTTTAAACATTTTATGCTCAATTTGGCCTGTTTTTTTATTTACTACCATCATTCGAGAGTCACCACGGTGCTCAGGCGGGTACAAAGCAATCAAACTCTGAGGAAGGTCAAATCGGAATTCAGCTAATTTCATATTGTTCTAATTGTAAAAAAAGCAATGAAGCTTTTGTGATTTTTGTAAAAATGCAAATATACTATCAAAATCCTCGATTGGTACTTTTATGTTTTTTTGAGATTTGTATAGTATTGATAATCAATTGAATAGAGGAGTAAAAAATATTCATTTTGTCTATTTGATAAATTCAAATTTGTCAAAGACAGGCTTAACAAAAAGAAAAAAAATCCATTTTATCCTCTATTTATTAGGGAATCATTTAATAGGATATAACCAATCCTAATCGAATAATACCATCCAACATTTTTAGTCGAATAATTATCGAAAATTAGATGCTTTTGTCACAGATCTTTTACAATTTTGTTTACTAAAAATTTAACATTTCAATGTATTTAAGACTCACTTTGGAAAGCTTTAGGTTTGCCTGGCAAGCACTAAAGTCGAATGTATTGCGTACAGTGTTATCCTTGCTTGGGGTTACAGTAGGTATTTTCGCCATTATTGCTGTATTTACTTTTGTGGATTCAATGGAGAAAAACATCAAAAGTAGTTTGAGTTTTTTTGGCAATAATGTGCTTTATGTTCAGAAATGGGCTTGGAGTACCGACGACGACTATCCATGGTGGAAGTACTTCCAGCGCCCTCCAACTAATTATCAGGAAATGAAATTTTTGGAAGCCAAGTTGGATCATGCTGAAGCTATTTGCGGGATTGATGCGAGAGGTGGTGTGAATGTTAAGAATAAGAGTAATAGTTTTGAAGCACTTGTTTTTGGGGTTACCTATCAGTACAATAAAATATCTGAAGTGCCAGTGAAAGTGGGCAGGTATTTTACGGTGCAGGAAATGGAAGGTGGCCGTAATGTGGCTATTTTAGGAAATGAAGTAACAGAAACCCTTTTCCCCAACGAGGAGGACCCTGTTGGGAAAGAATTTAAATTGCAAGGGCAAAAATTTGTCGTGATTGGTGTTCAAGAAAAAAAAGGTAAATCGATGGTTGATTTGGGTGGCGACCCTGATACAAAAGTGATTATACCGTATTTGAGTTATGCCAAAATGTTCAATGGTCAAAAACCTGAAATCGACATAGCTGTTAAAGGCTTTGAAACGGACCTAAACGCTGAACAATTAGCAAGTGAAATTACAGGTTTAATGCGCTCTAAAAGAGGGCTCAGACCCAACCAAGATGATAATTTTTCATTAAATAGGCCCGAAGCAATTGCTAAAGCTTTGGATGGAATATTTGCAGTTTTAACATTAGCAGGGATTGTTATCGGTGGTTTCTCCATTTTGGTGGGTGGTTTCGGCATAGCTAATATCATGTTTGTATCAGTAAAAGAACGTACCAATATCATTGGGATACAAAAATCATTAGGGGCAAAAAACCAATTTATATTGTTTCAATTTTTATTTGAATCTGTTTGGCTTTGCTTATTGGGTGGCTTAATTGGACTTTTGCTGGTTTATTTGCTGACTTTTCTGCCGATGGGAGCTTTTGATTTAATCTTAACAACTGAAAATATTATTCTAGGTTTTGCCATTTCCACCTTTTTGGGTGTTGTTTTTGGGATTATTCCAGCTTGGATGGCAGCAAAATTAGACCCAGTTACCGCTATACGCTCAAAATAGTAAATAAGAATTTGATGACTATAATTTCAATTTTTTTTCTGAAATTTGGGAGGTTGAAATAAACATAATTTATAGGAGCATCAGCAATGATTTTAAGTTTTCTAGACTAAATTATTTATTTCATTTAATTAGCTAAAATTTCTTTTTCAATTAAATATATACAATAATGGCATTCAGCGATTCGGTAAGTTCAGCAAAAGCAGCAACTGGGAGGTTTTTTAAAAGACTATTCATGTGGTTTATTATTTTGCTTATTTTGGCTTTTGTATTTTTGTATTTATCCACTAAAATTTCTTATTCAGAAGGCGATCGAGCGGGCGTTGTTTCTAAATTTTCCGAAAAAGGTTTTTTATTGAAAACACACGAAGGTGAGTTAAATGTAGGTGCTCAGGGTGATGTGGGTAATTTATCAGTTCAAATATGGTCATTTTCTGTGGCCAATAATGACCCTGAAATAGTTAAAAAATTGAGTGATTCAATGCTTTCGGGCAAAAGAGTAAGGTTGCATTATGAGCAGAAATATATGAAGTACTTTTGGTTGGGCGATTCTGAATATTATGTAACTAAAGTGGATGTGGAGGAATAGTTTTGAGTTATGAGTGGTGAGTTGTGAATGTAGTTTCTTTATCATTACCTTTCAAAAAACAGTAATAAAAAAGGCTTGGAAAATATTTTTCTAAGCCTTTTTTACTAAAATATTAATACAACTTTATAATTTCAATACTTATGAATCGGAGCAAAACACTCACAACTCATAAATCAAAACTCAAAGCTAAATAGTCGCTAATACCGCATTCATATTTCTAACGGCGGTGGCTGATTTATCAAAAGCGGCTTTTTCATCCGCATTTAAGCGATATTTCAATATTTTTTCCACACCATTTTTCCCTATTACTACAGGTACTCCCATACAAATATCTTTTTGGCCATATTCGCCATTTAAGGCTACTGATGAGGTAATTACACGTTTTTCGTCTCTAATGATGGCTTCTACCATTGAGCAGGCTGCTGCACCTGGAGCATACCATGCAGAAGTTCCCAAAAGACCAGTAAGAGTTGCACCTCCCACCATAGTGTCAGCAGCTACTTTGGCCAATACTTCTTTCGATAATACATGGCTTATTGGCAGACCGTTCCATGTGGCAAGGCGAGTCAAAGGAATCATTGTTGTATCGCCATGGCCACCAATTACTTGGCCATGAATATCATTTTGTGAAACACCCATTGCTTGGGATAAAAAATAACGGAATCGTGCTGAATCCAATGCTCCGCCCATTCCAATCACACGTTTTTTGTTCACTCCCATACTTGATGCAACTTGCTGAGCAAGGTAGCACATAGTATCCATTGGGTTAGAAACAATAATTAATATGGCTTTTGGTGAATGAGTTAAAATATTGGTAACTACCGTTCTCACTATTCCTGCATTGATTCCAATCAATTCCTCACGAGTCATACCTGGCTTACGTGGTAGGCCTGAAGTTATGACCACTACATCAGATTTCGCAGTTTTTGAATAGTCATTTGTAACTCCGATTATTTTAGTGTCAAAGCCTTCAATTTGGGCAGTTTGCATCAAATCCATGGCTTTTCCTTCTGAAACACCCTCTTTAATGTCAAGCAATACCACTTCATCCACGATTTGCTTGCGGGCAATATTATCGGCTGTGGTAGCACCCACCGCACCAGCACCTACTACTGTTACTTTCATTTGTTTTATTTGAGTTTTTTAAATTGATTAATAAAATTAAATTATTTGAATAGCTTTAGTAAGAATGAAAAATAACAATCAAACTATAAATTCTATTCTATAAACACTTGAAATTGGATTAATTATGATTGAAATAAATTCAAAAATAATGAATAACTAACTATTTAAAATTAAAAATAGGGGGAATTATAGAAATTGTCCTACTTTTTTTAATAATTGTTTTACAAAATTAAATCTTTGAGAGTTTATATTTCTTAAAATGTCATTTATTTTTTTATTATAAAGCTTGGTTGGAAATTTATTTTAAACTTTTTTTGTTCTATTGAAATATATGGTTGAATATTTTGTTATTTGAGCATAGATTAAGTTTTAAAAATTAATTCATATAATACATGTCTAATTCTGACCTCATTACAAAAGTTTTAGGTTCCATTTTTTTTAGAAAAGCTACTGGTAAGGCAGGTAAGGTAGCTGGTAATTCTTTCCTAATTTTGAAACTAATTAGAGATGCTCTGCAAAAAGCATCAGCAAGTGGAGGCAGTAAGGGGATGGTTGATTTAATCTTATCAAAAATAACCTTATTAGGAAGATTGCTAAAAGCTTATGTTCAAGGCAATTATAGAGAATTGCCGATTGAAACTTTACTTAAAATATTGGCTTCTTTTATCTATTTTATTTCGCCAATAGATTTATTGCCTGATTTTTTGCCAGTTTTGGGTCTTACTGATGATCTGGCTTTACTTGTTTGGGTAGTAAATGGAATTGATAGCGACCTCAAAAAGTTTGAAGAATGGGAAAAAACTGGAGCAGTAGAAATTAAATAGAAATTTTGTTTATTTGGCTTATAATTATCACTAACTTTGTTATAAATAAATTCAGAAAATATGTTAACAAATTCAATATTCTTGATTTTGGGCCTTGGAGGACCAGAAATCGCTCTTATTATGTTCGCAATGTTGTTGTTGTTTGGGGCAAAAAAAATCCCTGAATTAGCACGTGGATTAGGAAAAGGCATCCGTGAATTTAAAGATGCAACGAAAGACGTTAAAAACGAAATCGACAAGTCGTTAGACGAAAATAATTAATTAAGTTTTTTATAGGCTGCATAGCTAACTGATAGTTTCAAAATCAGTAAGCTATGCTTTCTTGTTTTATAGAAATGATGAATTAGACTATTTTTTTAATCAGATTTATCATTTTTTTTTTGAGAAAATAGTAGCATTACAATCCCTAAATTTTGAAAGATTACAAACAAATTGAGGATATTCAGAAAGCATTGAAGGCGGGAGAAACTACATGCTTCGCTTTGGTTGAGTATTATTTGGGAAACATTCAATCCAAAAATGCTGAACTGAATGCCTTCATCGAAATCTATAATACAGAAGCTGTTTCGTTAGCAAAATCAGCTGATATTGAAATAGCAGCAGGGAATATGAAAAGGCTAACTGGCTGTATTATAGGAATTAAAGACTTATTGTGCTATAAAAATCATCAATCAACTGGGGGCAGTAAAATTTTAAAAGGTTTCAAATCTTTGTATACAGCTACAGCTGTTCAGCGCCTTATTGATGAAGGTGCGATTATTATTGGCAGACAAAATTGTGATGAGTTTGGGATGGGATCAGCCAATGAAAATTCGGCATATGGATCAGCTAAAAATCCAGTTGACATAAAAAAAGTATCTGGAGGGTCATCTGGAGGCTCAGCTGTGGCAGTGAAAGCCGGGATGTGTCATGTTTCTATTGGAACAGATACAGGTGGTTCGGTGAGGCAACCGGCAGGATTTTGCGGGGTTGTTGGCTTTAAGCCCACTTATTCGAGAGTGTCGAGATGGGGATTAAAAGCCTATGCTTCTTCCTTTGATACCATTGGGCCGATTACAAAATCAGTAGAGGATGCCGCTTTAATTACTGAAATAATGGCTGGCTATGACGAAAATGATGCTACAAGCTCTACTATTAAGGTAACAAATCTTTCTGAAAATCTTCCATCAAAATCAATTTTTAAAATTGCTTATTTTAAGGATGCCATTGAAAATGAAGGACTTAACTCGGAGGTAAAAGAGGCTACGATTAATAAAATTGAAGCGCTTAAAGTACAGGGGCATGAGGTGGAAGCCATTGATTTTCCATTGATGAAGCATTTTTTACCTACTTATTATATTCTTACCACTGCGGAGGCAAGCTCCAACCTTTCAAGATACGATGGAGTACGATACGGCCACAGAACAAACGATGCTAAAGATTTAATTACATTGTACAAAAAATCTCGATCAGAAGGTTTTGGAATTGAGGTGAAAAACAGAATAATGTTAGGTACTTTTGTATTGAGTGCCAGTTATTATGATGCTTATTATACTAAAGCGCAAAAGGTAAGGCGATTAATCAAGGAGGAGACGGATAAGATTTTCGAAAACTATGATTTTTTGATTTTTCCGACGGCACCCACTACGGCTTTCGAATTGGGAAAAAAGCTTGAAAATCCAATTGAGGAATATTTGGCTGATTTATATACTGTTCAGGCCAACGTTGTGGGGAATCCAGCCATTTCTATTCCCAATGGTGAAGATAAAGCAGGCTTGCCCATTGGCTTTCAAATAATGGCAGGGAGTTTTGAAGAAGGAAAGCTTTTTGGTTTTGCAAAAAGTTTAACAAAATAGATTATATAGCTATTTTTCTAAGCATAAGCCAAAAGTAATCTAACATCATTTGATTCAACTTAATGGACCTAAAAATTGAAATAAAATGAGAAAATACTCGTTTTTAACCAAGTATTCAATCTTATTTTGATAAACCTAGAGATATATAAAAGTTGGCATAAATTTTGGTCATTGATATATAAAAATTTTAAAAAATAAAAGGCATGTTCAAACATAAAAAGGGCCTCATACCTGTTATTATTTTACTTATTTCTTCTGTATCTTTTATTTACAGTCAAGAGGTTCAAACCGTTCAGCCTGACACTTTAGTCGTTGCGCCAGTTCCTACAATCGAAGTAATTCCATCAGTTGACGGTGAAACAATTAAGGCTAGATTAGAAAAAATACAGTCGACCGTTCCTTTGAAGTACAATCAATATGTGCATTCCTTTGTCGATTTTTTTACTTACCGAAAGCCAAGTTTTACCAAAACGATGTTGGAAAGAAAAAACTACTTCTTTCCCATTTTCGAAGAACATTTAAAAAAATATGGCATACCTGACGAAATCAAATATCTATCCTTGATTGAGTCTGGGCTTAATCCAAAAGCTATTTCTTATGCTGGAGCAGCAGGTTTATGGCAATTTATGCCTAAAACAGGTCGCATCGACTTTGGCTTGAGAATTGACAAATTTGTGGATGAACGCCATCACGTAGTTAAATCGACTGAGGCTGCTTGCAAATACATGCGTCAGCTTTACCGAATTTTTGGTGACTGGGAATTGGTTTTAGCGGCTTACAATACTGGTCCAGGTAATGTAAGAAGAGCCATCAGACGTGCTGGTGGAGGTGGTTTTTGGGAAATCTATCCTTTTTTACACAAACAAACCAGAAGTTATGTACCCCAATATGTAGCCATGATTTATATGATGCATCATGCCGCTGATTATAATATTGTAGCCGATCGTGACGAAATTATACCTGAATCCTCGCCGATAATGGTTAGTAACTATCTGAATTTGACTACTTTGGCTTCTTTGAGCCATATCGACTTTGAGGATTTTCAAAAGGTAAACCCTCATATAATTTCAACTGAACTGCCGGAAAACACTAAAGATTTTGTCTTGTCAATTCCAACCAACTGTTATTCATTTTTTGATGAGAATCGTCAAGCCATTTTGGATTCAGCCTCCAAAAGAATTTCACCTAAATTGAAAGGAAGCACGAATGGGTTTGACAATTTAGATACTACAATTTTAGCAGATAACACCAAAAAGAGCTCTAGAAAATCAAAGATTGCCGAAGTAGAAGCAGAGGAAGAAACGAAAGCAATTGCGAATGAAAATGGGCCAGATGATTTTGAAGAAGTAGCCAAACGCAAACCGACCATTAAATACCATACCATCAAAAAGGGGGAGAATCTTAATCAAATTGCCCATAAATATGGAGTGGATATGTTTGATATTAAGGTTTGGAATAATATTAAAAAGTCAAATGATATCAAGTATGGTCGAAAAATCAAACTTTATTTAGAAAATGCTCCTATTAAAGCGGAATATTTTGCTAAAAATTCTAGAAAAATAGAAGATAAGAATGCCGAAGTAGTAGAAAGGTCTGAATCAGCAACTAAGTCTCCAACAAAAAAACAAATTCATATTGTTAGAAAAGGTGAGAATTTATTTCAAATAGCCGAAAAGTATGATTTGGATATCAAGGATTTAAAAGATTTGAATAATCTTAAAAATTCGAATAATATACGTGCAGGCCAAAAATTGAAATTGAGTGAAGGCAAAGCTACTCTTCAGCTTGCGAGTAATAATGAAGACAAAATCGATGAAAAAAGCAGTAGGAAAATCAAGCCTAAATTTCATATAGTAAACAAAGGGGATACCATTTGGAGTATTGCCCAACGTTATGAAGGTACCACCGTAGAGAAAATCAGGAAATTAAATGATATTAGGACTAATAATCTGAAACCTGGCCAAAAGCTTAGGGTTAGTTAAGAAAGATATTTTATTATGAGCTCACAAATTTTACGATTTGTGAGTTTTTTATTGATAATTATGATCGCATATATTCGAGGAAAATTAGTAATCAAGGATCCAACCTATGTAATAATTGAGGCGGGTGGCTTAGGCTATCATATCCGAATTTCTTTACAAACTTATTCCGCTTTAGCCATTTCAGATGAGGTAATTACTTTACATACCCATTTAAGTATCAAAGAAGACTCTCATACTTTATTTGGTTTTTTTGAACTCGACGAAAAAGAACTCTTTGTGGATCTTATTTCCGTTTCGGGAATTGGCCCTGGCACAGCTATGGTAATGCTTTCATCGCTTTCAGCTTCTGAAATAAAGCAGGCAATCGCCACTGAAGATGTGCGTACTGTGCAGAGCATCAAAGGAATAGGTGCCAAAACTGCAGCAAGGGCAGTTATTGAACTAAAAGATAAATTTAGAAAAGACCAAATGATTGGAGGGGGTGCCACTTCAGCTAATATACCTTCTTATGCTTTGAAAAATGAAGCCTTAGCAGCGCTTACTACACTGGGAATCGCCAGAAATGTGGCTGAAAAAAGCATTGAAACAATTCTTAAAAAGGAAGGATTTGGTATTTCTTTAGAAAATTTAATAAAACTAGCCTTAAGATAAATTTTAGTTGTCAAAACCTTAGATTATACCCAAATACCCAGTTATAAATACTAATTTAGGGTAATTTTCCGTTTAAAATTTATGTTTTTTGTGCCCTATATAATTTCTAAACTCAAATTGATTATTATAAAATTTAATACTTTTTCACTGGTTTTTACTATTGGTGTTTTCGTTTTTAGCGGAATGTCAATTGTAAACGCTCAGCAGCCACTCAATCAACCTTTGCCAACTCAACCCCAACCCAAAGCAGATTCAGTAGTCGCCATTGAAAAGTCGGGCAAAAGACCTAAATACAATTTCTCAGACCAATTCTCTACCTATTATACCACACCTAAATATTCTTCTCCTTTTTATTTGAACCAAATTGGTGACAAAACCTACAATTTCTCCTTCAATCCGGAGGGAACAATCCGTTTTGACGTAAATAATAAAGGTAAAAGAAGTAGTTTTTCAAATTATCGTAATCCTGAATCGATTCCTTTGGATCAATACTCCACCATGCAGGATGAGTATTTGTACAATAAAATGCTTCGGCAATATGCCTCAGCTACCGACGGTGTAAGTGATATTAGCGGTAGAGGTCTTAAACCTAAGTTATTTAAAAGTAAAATTTTCGATAGCATTCTCGGTCAAAAAATTGACCTCCAGCCCAATGGCTTTGTGAGTGTGGAAATAGGCGCATTTTTTCAAAATTCTGATAATCCGCTTTTACCTATTCGACAACGAAAATCTGGGCAATTTGTATTTAACCAACAAGCCAGCTTTAATTTGACGGGGGGAATTGGAGATCTGATGAAGATTAATACCAATTTTGATACAAAAGCAAGTTTTAATTTTCAAAACCAATTGAAAATGAACTACCGTGCACAGGAAGAGGATATTATCCAAAATGTAGAGGCTGGGAATATCAATTTTACATTGCCCACCACACTCATTACTGGTGTAAATAATTTGATTGGTTTTAAAACTTTATTGCGGTTTGGAAAGCTAGATGCCCAATTAGCCATTTCGCAGCAACGATCAAAAGTGGAGTCGATTTATTTAAGGGGGGGCAGTCAAGCCAAGGGATTTGAGATTCGCTGTGACAACTATGATGAAAATAGGCATTTTTTCTTATCCCATTTTTTTAGAAATAATTATGAAAAATGGCTAAAAAATATGCCAATTGTACTCTCTGGAGTAAATATTACAAGAATAGAAGTTTATGT
>JAZKGO010000188.1:0-19055 GCA_040385875.1 Bacteroidota bacterium | reverse complement strand
TATCAAAATAGAAAAGACGATGAAGTGCTTTATATGAAGTTATTGAAGTCGTCGACAATCAGAAATAATGTGAGTAACCCGATGTGGGATTTGATGATGAAAAATGTATACTCATTGAATACCAACTCATTAACTAAACAAGGCTTTCAATTAAGAGTTATTTATAAAGACGATCAAACAGGTTTTGATAATCCTAATCTTCAAGAGGGTATTAATACGAAAGACAAACCTCTGATTAAAATTTTAGGACTTGATAGGCTTAATCAACTTTTGGATCCACAACCGGATGGCAATTTTGACTTTATTGAAAACACCACGGTGGATACTCGATTTGGAAAAATTATTTTCCCCGTTCTCGAACCATTCGGTGCAACTTTAGAGAAAAATTTTGTAAAAGGGACTGAAGATGCATTGATTGATAAATATGTGTTTCATGACTTGTATAGAAAAACATTAGCAGATGCTCAACAGCAAACCCGAAAAAATAAATTTTTCCTAAAAGGCAATATGCAAGGAGGTGGAGGGCCAAATGGTGCATCAGGTGGTGGAGCTCCTATTCAGCTACCTTTTGGGGTAGATGGATCCACAGTAGTGGTTTCTGCTGGGGGTGTTCCATTATCGGCAGGAACGGATTATATTGTGGAAGAAGGGATGGGGCAGCTTCGTATTTTGAACCAAAGTATCATGAGTTCTGGGCGTGAGATTAGGATTGATTACGAGAGACCCGACCTTTTTTCGAATCAAATCCGCACTATGCTGGGAGGACGTTTTGATTATAATCTTTCAAAAGATGTGCATTTAGGTGCTACTGTAATGAAATATAAAGAAACCCCCTCTGGGTTTTTGACACGTGTAGCGGTGGGCAACGAACCCACCAATAATACAATCATAGGCTTTGATGCGGGCATCAAAAAAGAATCCAAGTTTTTAACCAAAATGATTGATAAATTACCTTTGCTTCAAACCAAAGAGGTTTCTCAATTTGACTTTACTGGTGAATATGCGCAGCTTTTTCCTGGAGTAGCTCCAAGAGTAAATGGCAATTCTTTTATCGATGATTTTGAGGGATCCAGAACCGTATATGATCTTGCTCGTCAGGCACTTAAGTGGAAGCTGGCAGCAACTCCTGATACCTTTAAAGTGAATCCACTTGACCCCTTAGACATTCGCAATTCCTATCGAAAGGCCAAAATTTCTGCCTATAATGTGGATATGACCTTTTATGGAGTAGGTGGTGGCTTGGGCTTAGACGCTCCATCCAATTTTGATGATAAGGACGATGATAATGTATACGAGAGAAGGATTTCACCACAAGATATTTTTAAAGGAAAAGATATTCAGAATATCAATTTTCCTGTTTCTGTTTTTGATGTCTCCTATTTTCCTCATGAAAGAGGGGCCTATAACTATAACACCGATTTAGACCCGAATGGGCTATTGAAAAACCCTAAAACTAATTTTGGTGCGGTCACTAGAGCCATCCCTTCAGACATTGATTTTGACAATGCCAATATTGAGATTCTTGAATTTTGGTTAATGGATCCTTTTCATCAGGGTCCTAACGGAGTGGTAAAGGATGGTATTTTTAATAAAAACAACCAGACTGGGGGTAAATTGGAGATTCATTTAGGAGATATATCAGAGGATATTATTCCTGATTCAAGATTTAACTTTGAAAATGGATTGCCTTTGGAAGAAAATCCTCAAGTTTTAATTGATAAAGTTGCCATTTCTCCATGGGGATATGCAACCAAACAACAGTTTATTACCAATGCATTTGATAACCGTGAGGGCTCACGTGAAAAACAAGACATTGGTTTGGATGGCTTGAATAGCACCCAAGAAAACGACTTTTTCAAAACTAGCTTCCTAGATAAATTGCCCACAAATTTATTGCCAGAAGTAAAAGCTAAGATTTTGGCAGACCCATCAGGAGATGATTATAAATTTTATTTTAATCCTGATTTTAACGAGACCACCGATCCCAATAAAAAGCTTGTTTTTAGATATAAGGATGCATTGGGCATGGAGAATAATTCACCCCCCTCCACCAATACAGGTAGGATAGCACTTTCAGAATCAGGCACTAATCTGCCTGACATGGAAGATCTGAATACAGATAATACAGTAAACGATATTGAGGCTTTTTACAAGTATGAGATTGATCTAAAACCAGGTCGACTAGCTGTTGGCTCAGGTTATGTGGTGGATAAAGTGGATAATGGGGAGGGAGGAACATGGTATTTGATGCGTGTGCCGATTCGTACTGGGAATAAAGTGGGAAATATCAATGGTTTCAAATCAATAAGGTTTGCTCGAATATTATTGACTGATTTTGAGCAACCGGTTGTATTACGATTTGGGCAATTACAATTGACCTCTTTTCAATATCGTAAATATATTAAAGACCTCAGTATCAATGAAAAGCCAGGCTTAGAGATAGATGAACCCAATGCAGCAAGTACTATTTTTAAAGTAAGTACGGTAAGTATTGAGGAAAATCAAACTGGCAATGGGGTAAATGTCCCCTATCGGGTGCCACCAGGCTTTCAACGGGACAGAGATATTACTACCTTCAACAATGTACAGTTAAATGAACAGTCGTTAAGTCTTTGTGTAGATAATTTGAAAGCGGGAGACTCCCGTGCAGTATTCAAAAACACTGGTTTTGATTTTTTAAGCTACAATAATTTGCGCCTGTTTTTGCATTTAGATAGCAAATCAGGGAGCGGGGGAATCGATGGAAAGGTGAATGCATTTGTAAGAATTGGTACTGATTTATCAGAAAACTATTATGAAGTTGAAAAAGTTGGGTTGATTTCGAGTAGACCCAATCAGAATCCGACTTCTGAAGAAGTGTGGTTGGAACAAAATAATATTGATATTTCATTTTCTGATTTGAGGAATTTGAAAGTCGAGAGAGATAAAAATCCATTGAATAAATTAAATCAGAAATTCACCATTACTATTCAAAATGCCTCGGGCAATTATCGGTTAACAGTGGTAGGAAGGCCAGATTTGAGTTCGGTTCAAACCATGATGTTGGGTGTGAGGAACCCTTCGACTTCCAACGAAGACCTTTCCTTTTGTGTATGGATGAACGAATTGAGGGTTAATGGATTTAACCAGACTGCTGGCTATGCTGCAATCGGTAAAATGAATTTAAAATTAGCTGATTTTGCCCAAGTTACTTTAACAGGCTCAATTAAGACATTTGGTTTTGGGGCGGTTCAGCAACGGATTTCTGAAAGGAACAGAGATATCCGGACTGAATTTGGAATGGCTTCTAATATTGCTTTGGAAAAACTATTTCCGCTCAATTGGGGTTTACAAATACCTTTGTTTATCAGTTACGATAAAGCATTGATCACGCCTAAATTTGATCCATTAGATCCTGATATGTATTTAGAAGATGTGCTGGCTAGGCGAGGGGAATCTTATCGGCAATTAACCGACGACAATACGATTCGGAAAGGATTTAATTTTGCAAATGTAAGAAAAGTAAGAGGAGGCGGGCAAGCAGACAAAAATCATTTATATGATATTGAAAATTTTTCACTGTCATATGCTTACAATGAGATGAACCGCTATTCGGTATTGATTAAGGACTACAATATGCGGACTTATCGTGGTGGCTTGGCCTATACTTACCAAAATACACCGGGTATTTGGGAGCCTTTCAAAAATGCAAAAAATATGAATAGGCCAAGTTTGGCACCTATTAAAGATTTTAACCTATCGCTGGCCCCCAACTCAATTACGGTAAGAGCTGACATGGATCGAAGCTTTGTGAAAACACAATTGAGAAATTCTGACTTTACCACTGAAGGACAGGAGGCACTTTTTGAAAAATATTGGTTATTTAATAGACTCTATGATATCAATTGGAATCTATCAAAAAGTTTAGTACTCAATTACAACGCCAATGCCAATGCTATCATTGATGAGCCTTTTGGTGAAGTAAGAAATAACGAAACTGCACTGGACTCTATCCGTAGGAATATCTGGAATTTTGGAAGGCCAAAGCTTTTTAATCAAAATATTACCTCTACATGGAGGGTGCCTCTGGATAAATTTCCGCTATTTGATTGGATGACAGCCGATTATTCATGGAAAGTAGGTGCAAACTATCAGGCGGGTACTTTTGGGATTAAGGATGACTCCAGAGAGCTTTATGGCAATGTGGTGAGAAATAATCGGGATCAACAGGTAACTGGGAAAATTGATTTTGTGGCCTTATACAATAAACTTAAATACCTGAAATTTGCCAATTCTCCCGATGCCAAAAGAGTAATCATCACACAAAATCCTGGCTCAATGGAGGATATACCCGTGTCGAGCAGCAAAGTTTTGAAAAAATTCACCAGAGTATTGATGGCCATAAGAGGGATCAATTATACCATTGCTTTGCAAGAAGCCACCGTTTTACCTGGCTTTTTGCCCCAACCAAAATATTTTGGATTGGGTGATACTTATTTGGATAGCCTCACTACCAGAAAAGTGAGTACATTGGCCCCAGGCTTGCCCTTTATTTTAGGAAGTCAAAATATCAATATTTTAAATAAAGCAGAAAATAATAATTGGCTCACCAAAAGCAAAGAGCAAAATCTGCCATTTACCCAAACTCGTACCAAAAGGGTAGAATTTAGAACTCAAATTGAGCCTTTGAAAGATTTACAAATACAGTTGGAAGCTCGTTGGAACAGAACAGATAATTATCAAGAGTTTTTTAGACCTGATAGTACTGGACCTGGCTTTAAAAGTATTACTCCAGTGCGCTCTGGTAACTTTACAATGTCTTATTTATCATTTTTGACGGCCTTCAAGCTTACTAATAAAGATGGAAGTTCAGATAATTTCAACACATTCTTAAAATATCGAACGGATATATTGAATCGATTAAAATCTATCAATGGCTCAGCAGCAGAGTATAACCTCAATTCGCAGGATGTACTTTTGCCAGCTTTTTTCGCCGCATATAGTGGTAAAGATGTGAATAAAGTAAAACTGACTCCATTCAGAGGAATTCCATTACCCAATTGGAGGCTTAATTATAAAGGCTTGGCCAACTTACCATTATTTAGTAAATGGTTTACTACTTTGGAGCTTAGTCATGCCTACTCATCGAGCTATAGCGTGGGTAATTTTGTGTCGTCTCTTGAATACCAAGACCCTGCTTTACTCCGATTTAATCAAGACAATTCAAGAGTGCATTTCTTGGGCTTTGATACCAATTTTAATTACCCTTTTGCCACTCAATTCAATTCTGTAAACCAATCAGTGCCCGTATTTATGATGAGCATTATTTCGTTTACTGAGAAATTTGGCCCTTTTATAGGTTTGAACTTTCGCACTAAATCAAAATGGACTGGTCGTGTGGAGTACAATCAGGATAGGAATATTAGTTTAAATTTGTCTAATTCGTCTATTTCTGAATTAATCAACAAAGACTGGGTGGTAACATTAGGAGCCACCAAAAATAACGTAAGAATTCCTTTTAAGGTGAATGGGAAAACAGTAAGGTTGAAAAATGATATGACTTTTAATGTAAACTTTACTTTGCGTGACCAGCGTGCCACTTTACGAAAAATTGATGCGGAATCGGTGCCTACAGCCGGCCAATTAATGCTTCAGTTCAGGCCGCAAATTCAGTATGCAGTGGACAAGAAATTGAGCCTTTCAGTTTATTTTGACAGAATGCTGAACAATCCTTATGTACTCACTTCGTTTAGAAGAGCTACTACCCAAGGGGGTATTCAAATAAGATATTCTTTAACGCCTTAACTGATTTTGAATTTACGATTTCATTGACGTAATTTGCATAAAATATCAACACAATAATTAAATGACGATTTTAGACGAACTATTATATACAAAGGAGCATGAATGGGTGAAAATTGAGGGGAATATAGCCACCATCGGGATAACGGATTTTGCACAAAGTGAATTGGGAGATATTGTATTTATTGAAATTGAGAGTGTGGGTAAGCAACTGACCGAAGGTGAAATATTCGGTACTGTTGAAGCAGTCAAAACGGTTTCAGACCTATTTATGCCATTGACTGGAAAGGTGCTTGAAATGAACACCTCATTGAATGATAATCCAGAATTAGTGAATACCGATGCCTACAATGAAGGCTGGATGATAAAAATTGAAATCAGTAACGACGAAGAAACCAGTAGCTTATTGGATGCTTCGGCTTATCGAAAATTAATTGGAATATAATTGTATTGAAGCCCAATATTGGGCTTTTTTTTTGATTTAATGCTGGATAATTCTCAAAAATACACACATTAATACATTGAGCATTTTAATAAAATCTGTAAAAGTTGTTGATAAAGGGTCACCTTATGATGGTCAGGTAGTTGATATATTCACTAAGCAAGGCACCATTATTAATATTGGAGAATCCCTTGAGGTAGAGGCTGATGAAATTGTAAATATCCCAAATCTTTGTGTTTCAGTAGGCTGGTGCGACCTAAGAGTGCATGGCCGAAACCCTGGTTTTGAGCAAAAAGAAAATTTCGAATCTTTGACAAAAGCGGCTGTCAATGGCGGTTTTACAGATATAGTGCTACTGCCCAATACACAACCAATCATACAATCAAAAGAGGCCATTTCCTTCATAAAAGGGGCTTCAGAGAGCTCTAGGATTAACTTTTGGCCTTTAGCTGCAGCGACTCATAATTGTGAGGGAAAAGACATCAATGAATTATTAGACTTGAATAGTGCTGGCGCCATTGGTTTTTCAGATGGAGAAAAGGCCGTGAGTAGCCCAGATTCTCTTTTGAAGATTTTACAATATTTGGGGCAATTCAAGGGCTTGTTTATGAACAGGCCTGAAGAGACTAAACTCAATGTTTTTGGTCAAATCAATGAAGGCCTTGTGAGTAACTTATTGGGGTTAAAGGGTTTGCCAGCCGTTTCAGAGCATTTGGCTATTCAAAGAGATTTGAATTTGATGGACTATTTAGGTGAAAATGGAACCAATGTCAGGTATCACTTTTCAACTATTTCCACTGCCAAGTCAGTACAGTTGATACGGGAAGCCAAACAAAATGGAAAAAAAATCACCTGTGATATTGCGGCGCATCAACTGATATTTACCGAATCTGATTTGCAAACTTTCGACCCCAATTTCAAAGTGATGCCGCCGTTTAGGTCGGCTGAGGATATTGAAGCTTTATGGGCAGGATTGGCCGATGGTACCATTGATGCCATCGTTTCTGACCATTGCCCGCATGATCCTGAATCGAAGAATTTGGAATTTGATTTAGCTGAATTCGGTATAATTGGTTTAGAAACCTTGTTTTCATCTATCAATAAGATTAATACTAAATTGAGGTACCCACAATTGATTGAAAAACTATCTTATCATCCTCGCAAAATTTTGGGCCTAGCTTCTATTACGATCAGAGTAAATGAACCTGCACATTTCACTTTGTTTGAAACGGGTTTGAAATGGATTTTCGAAGAAAAAGATATTCAATCCAAATCTAAAAATACCCCTTTTATTGGTAAAAATATGCTTGGAAAAGTACATGGAGTAGTAGTAAATGGCAAACTGACCTATGCTGAATAAACCAGAAATAAGATATTCATTCATTTACGGTTTACTAGGTGGATTCTGCTGCTTTCTATTTTTGATTTTTTTGCAAAATATGCTCAATATCAACCCTTTAGGAGGTAAAAAAGAAACTGGAATCGTATTTCTCATTATTGCGATGATATTGGCTGTAAGGACTGTAAGACAAAAAAATGGAGGAGCAATTGACTTTAAAGTAGGATACGGCATTTGTTTTTTAACGACTATAATTGCATCTTTAACCAGTGTGGCTCTATTGTTTGTTTTTTTGGAATATATTTCCATCAACTGTTTGGCTGAGTATGTGGAGACAACTACCAAAGATTTATTGAAAAATAGAGACCAAATTATCAAAAATGGTATTGCAGAAATGGCTTATAATGATGCCCTAGCAAATATTAAAATTACCAATGTGAAATCAATTTTGATGGATGATTTTATCAAGAAAATATTTTTAAGCATCATTCCCTCTTTGATGATTTCATTGTATTTCAGAAGAAGATTTATATCCTAATATTCTCATAAATAACTAAAAAATGCAGACTACAACTACTCAAACAGCTTTAAAATGGGGTGCAATTATTGGCACAATTGGGATCATTCAGAGTGCTATTGGATTTGTTTTTGATTTCAACCCTACTGAGGGAACTTATAAATGGATAAGTCTAATTATTTGGATTGTAATCACTATTGTGGGTTTGACAATGGCTATGAAATCATTTAAATCTGAGAATGAAGGATTTATGACTTATGGCCAGGGATTGGGTATCGGTGCTTTGACGGGCGGGGTGGCTGGATTATTAAGTGGTATATTCACTTATATTTATCAATCATTTATTGACCCTAGTTTTACCGAAAAAATGAAAGAAGCACAAATAATGGCAATGGAAGAAAGGGGCATGTCGTCAGAAGAAATTGACAGAGCAATGGAAATGGTAAGTGCATTTTCTAGCCCAAGCATGACCGTTGTTTATTCGATATTAGGTAGTATCTTGGTTTACTTTTTAGTTTCATTGGTTCTTGCGGCTATACAAAAAAATGAAAAACCAATCTTTCAATAAATGATCCATTCAATCTTTAAAAAAGAAACCTTTCAATATTTAACTACTGCCACTGGATATATTTCATTGGCAGTATTTTTTGTCGCTACTTGGCTATTTTGTTGGGTGATTCCTTCCACTTCTATTCTTGAATATGGTTTCGCTGAAATGGGTACTTTTTTTGAAATCGCTCCCTATATCTTTCTTTTTCTTATTCCTGCTCTTACCATGAGATTGCTTTCTGAAGAATATAAAACGGGCACTTTTGAATTACTAATAACCAAGCCAGTATCTGTCATCAAAATTATTTTGGGGAAATATTTCTCCTCTATTTTTCTTATTTTGATAGCTTTGGGAATGACCCTTATTTATTTTGTGAGTATTTATTATTTAGCTAATCCTATCGGAAATGTGGACGTTTCAGGAATAATTGGCTCTTATGTAGGCCTTTGGCTTTTGGGGAGTGTTTTTGGCTCAATTGGTATTTTCACTTCATCAATTACTGATAATCAAGTAGTTGCATTTATTTTGAGTTTTGTTTTCTGCTATATTTTATATGATGGCATTAGTCGAATTGCCGAAATTCAATCTTTTTCAGGAAATGTTTCTTATTTTTTGCAAAATTTGGGGCTGGCTGCTCATTACCAGTCGATGGGGCGTGGGGTGGTTGATTCCCGTGATTTGATTTACTTTTTAGGAATCATTGTTTTCTTTCTTTTCCTTACCAAAATAAGTATTGATTTTCGTAGAAATTAGTTGGAATTAGTTCTCAATTATCACCCCTTCGGCTTCAAAAGTAATGGCATATTCTGGTTTCGTAATTTTTGAAATTTCAATTTCAGATTTTCCAGCATCTTGCGCATAATGCTTCAAATCAGCCACTGAAGTTTCCTTTTTCAAGGCAATTCCTTCAAAAGTCACTTTTTTGCCAGCGATATTTTTGGGTACAAAAAAGGCATAATCTTTAAAAGTCACCCGCATCGTTTTGCCTTCTGCGGTATTTATTTTCATCCAACAGCCAGCTGCTTGACATACGTCTTCCACAATTCCGGTAATTCGAGTTTCTAATTTAACTTTCCCATCCATTGTAGCTTCTAGTTTTTCAGCTGATAAGCTTTGCTTATTTTGCTCAATTTTTTTGCCATGAAACGTTTGTGCATTGGTATTGATTGAACCAATCAATAAAGCCAATATTAAAAGATATTTGTTCATATACTAGTTTATTTAAAATACTGAATATCAATCCTATTTTTTGAAAATGAATACTTAGACAAGTTATTTGAATCTAAAATTATTAATTTATTTTGGTATACTCAATTTATTTTTTCTTTAGGTTGTTTATTTAGGATGTAAAATTACAGTAAATTACGATGATCTAAATTATTCTAAGTTAAAAAAAAACCACCTGATAGTCAGGTGGTTTCCAAATAATTATTTTCAAATAATTGGCAATACTATTGTTTCTTATCTGGATTTAACAAATCATAAAACTGGTCTAGTTTTGGCATTAATATTATTCTAGTTCTTCGGTTGGTCATGCGACCATCGGCTGAAGTATTACTGGCCAACACATTGTATTCGCCTCTTCCTGCTGCAATTAATTTGTTAGGGTCAATATCAAAGTTTTGTTGCATTACCCTTACCACTGAAGTAGCCCTTTTGGCACTTAAATCCCAATTGTCAGTCACACATTCTGTGTTAATGGCTACATTATCGGTATAGCCTTCTACCATTACTTCCAACTCTGGTCTTGATTTGATGATTTGGGCAATTTTTTCCAAAACGACATTGGCACTAGGCGATATTTTAGCACTTCCACTACTGAATAACATTTTGTCTGAAAGGTTAATCATCACTACCGTTTTATCAACTTTTATCTCCACATCTTTATCTTCAATGCCGTTTCTGAGTACGCTGGTCAGGTTAACTGCCAAAGCCAAATTGATTGAATCGGTTTTGTTACGGGCAGCTTGAAGTAAATAGATATACCTGTCCTTTTCTGCCAATTGTGATAAAGTCTTATCAATATTTGCATTGGCTTCTTTGGATAATACTGTAAGATTACCCACAGCATCCAATTGTTTGTTTCCTAAATTTTTCGATTCAGAAAGCTGAGTTCTCAAATCATTAATTTGATTAATACTCAAAAGTCTCTGATTTTCAGCGTCTTGGATAGTTCTAGCTACTCTATCTTTATATTCTTGAACGCTAAGGTTACACGACACTAAATCATTTTGTACTCTGGAGTACTTCTCTTGCAAAGCTGTCATTTTTTTTTGTGAAACGCATGAAGCTAGAGAAAGCATCGCAAAAAATACCATAAAAGGTTTAAAATAAGTTTTCATATTGATTGAATTCTTTGGGATAATGAATATTGGGTTTTAACGAATTTGTAAAACCATTTTCATTCGCCAAAGGTGGCAACATTCACAACGAAATGTATTATATAATTTTGGATTAGGCTTATGTAATTCACACTTAGGGTTCGGGGTCCGATTTTTTTATCTCAAAAAGAAAATGAATCCAACTTGGTAGGAGGAGATAGATAATTTGCAGACAAAATATCCTAGATTTTCTTATTTAAAATTCTGAATATCAATGATATTTTTGGAAAAGGAATATTCAAATGGGTCATTCGAAGCTATAATTATTAATTTGCCCTGCGTTTTTAGTTGTATATTTTCTAAAAACCATTCCTTAGTTTTTACATCCAAATTAGTAGTGGGCTCATCTAGAAATAGGATGGGTGAATTGGAGAATAAACACAAACCTAATTTTACTTTCTGTTTCATCCCTGAGGAAAAAAATTTGATTTGCTTATTTTGATGACTTTGTAAACCAAGACTATCAATAAATTCTGATGAGCTAATTTGATTGGCCAAAGGCTTTAGTTTGACGTGAAAGTCAATTAATTCTAACAAGCTGAAGTCTTCAATTAGTTCTAATAAGGGAGAAGTAAGGGAAATATATTGATAGATGTTTTCAATTTCAATTACCTTGGATTGTGAATCAGAATATTTTATAACTCCTTCATTTAAAGGTATATAGCTTGAAATAACTTGGAGTAAGGTGGATTTTCCGCTCCCATTGGGTCCAATGATTGCATAAGAGTGACCTTCTAAAAACTGTTGATTAAAACCTCGGAATATCCATTCATTTCTGAATTTTTTCCCCAAATTTTCAACAATTATATTCATTTAAAGGTATTGTTTGTGAAATTTTTTTGAGGTATATTTTTGTGATAGAATGGCATAATTAAACAATTGTTTTAGAGAATTAGCTCTATTTCCACTATTTTATTCGGTTGGAACTGTGCCGTTTCCTCTTTTGATTACCCCTCTATCAGAGCTTTTTACAAAATTCACAATTTCGTCTCTTTCTATTGAAGCGGGCAAATCAAGCTCTATTCGCTCAATTGCATCACTATTGTTGAAACCTTTGAGGTAAAGATATCTGTAAATATTCTGAATTTCTGAAATTTGATCGTTGGTGAAGCCTTTTCTACGCAAGCCAACAGAATTAACCCCCGCATAAGAAAGTGGCTCACGGGCGGCTTTCACAAAGGGTGGTACATCTTTGCGCACTTGGGAGCAACCCCCAATATAAACATGGCGACCTATTCTTACAAATTGTTGAACGGCCGTCATGCCCCCAATATTTGCATAATCTTCTACTATAATATGGCCTGCTAGCTGGCATGAATTGGCAATGATCACATTATTGCCTACGATACAATCATGAGCAATATGAGCATATGCCATAATCAAACAATTAGCACCTATTTCAGTTCGATGTTTATCTACAGTTCCTCTGTTGATGGTCACACACTCACGTATTACAGTATTATCACCTACTTTAGTAATAGTATCTTCACCAGCAAATTTGAGGTCTTGCGGCACTGCCGAAATCACTGCTCCAGGAAATATTTTGCAATTTTTACCAATACGGGCTCCTTCAAATATGGTTACATTTGAGCCTATCCATGTTCCTTCTCCAATTTCCACATTTTTATGGATAACCGAAAAGGGTTCAACAACCACATTTTGGGCTATCTTGGCCTCTGGATGAATATATGCTAATGGTTGATTCATAATTGGGAAATGCTTTTCAATCTCATAATTGAGATGCTGAAAAGGCTATTATTTTAAAACAATGTTCTAATTGTATTTTTTAAGCTTCTGTTTTCTCTACTTTAGTTTTTCTTACCAAACTAGCTGTCATATCCGCTTCGCAAACCAAAGTATTGCCAATATAGGCAGTTCCGTGCATTTTTGCAATACCACGTTTGATAGGAGCCAATAACTCACATTTAAATATCACTTGATCGCCTGGTAATACTGATTTTCTAAACCTGCAATTTTCAATACCCACCAAATAAGGCCAATAGTTTTCAGGCTCACCAGTGGAAGTAAGTACCAAGATACCTCCAGTCTGTGCCATAGCTTCTAGTTGTAATACTCCTGGCATTACAGGATTATCTGGAAAGTGCCCCTGGAAATGAGGCTCATTCATGGTGACATTTTTGATACCCACTACAGAAGTCGCATCCAAACTAATTATTTTATCAATTAATAAAAACGGATACCTATGCGGTAGTAATTTTGAAATTCCGTTAATGTCATATACAACAGGTATTTTAGGGTCATACTTAGGTATATTCCCTTTTGAGGTATCTAACATTAATTTTTTTATTTTTTTGGCCAAAGCCACATTGGCCGCATGGCCTGTTCTCGCTGCTAATATTTGAGCTTTTAAAGGCCTGCCCACCAAAGCCAAATCCCCTATCATATCTAATAGTTTGTGACGTGCGGGCTCGTTAGGATAATGCAATTCTAGATTATTCAGTATTCCTTTGCCAGGTTGCACAGAGATTTGAGGCTTGCCTAAAACTTTGGCTAAATGGGCTAGTTCCTCATCCTTATATTCTCTATCTACAATTACAATTGCATTAGAAAGGTCGCCTCCCTTAATCAGATTTAGTTTATGGAGTGTTTCAATTTCGTTCAAAAAACAGAAGGTTCTGCATTTAGCAAAATCTGTCGGGAATTGTGAAATATCGGTTAAATTGGCATGTTGGCTACTGAGCACTTGTGAGTTATAGTCAACCATTACAGTTAATCTATAATTATTAAGAGGTAAGGCGGCCAATTCAATGTCCTTTTCAAGGTCTTTGTATCTTACTTCTTCGGGGATTTCAAAATAATTTCGATTGGCGTTTTGTTCTTCTAATCCAGCATCTAAAAGTGCTTCCACAAATTTGATGGAGCTTCCATCCATAATGGGAGGCTCAGGTCCATCCAATTTTATCAAGACATTGTCAATCTGTAAGCCAGCACAAGCGGCTAAAACATGCTCAACTGTATTGATTCGGGCACCGTTGTGTTCAATTGTCGTGCCTCTTGATAAATCAACTACGTAATCAACATCAGCGTCAGCAATTGGTTGGCCTTCAATGTCTATTCTTTGAAATTTATAACCATGATTAATAGGGGCAGGGCAAAAAGTCAAATTCACAAAAACCCCCGTATGCAGTCCAACGCCTGATAATGATATTTCTTTTTGTATTGTTTGCTGTTTAAGATTCATACCTTATTTAACAAATTACTTTAATGGTTTATTCGATTTTGATTTACTTTAACTAGCGACCAATTAATTTAGGTGTCTAAAAAAATAGCACTATAAAAATAAATATTATTTTTTGTTTTCAATTTGTTTGGCTAATTCAGGTAACCGTCTGAATACTGCCAATGATCTGAGATTTTCGGCATAGTCAAATGCTGGAGTACCATTTACCGCTGTATTTGGCTTTTTTATCGATTTAGTCACTCCTGATTGGCCTCCAACTTTTGTTCCGTCCGCCACAGTAATATGACCTACCAATGCAGATTGACCTCCAATTACACAATTGTCACCAACTTTTGTTGACCCGGCGATACCACTTTGAGCCACAAGAACCGTATTCTTGCCAATTTCTACATTGTGTGCGACCTGAATTAAATTATCTAATTTTACACCGTCTCCAATAATAGTAGAACCCATTGTGGAGCAATCAATGGTAGTGTTTGCTCCAATGCTTACATCATTGCCAATTACGACATTACCCAACTGGGGGATGTTTTTATAGGTGCCATCAGGTTGAGGTGCAAAGCCAAAACCTTCGCTACCAATTACCGCATTGCCCTTGATGATACAGTTGTTGCCAATAATTGTATTGGCATAAATTTTTACACCTGCTTGAATATCAGCATTTTCGCCTATTGTCACATTATCACCAATGAAAACGTGAGGCCAAATTTTAACATTTTTACCTATTTTGCAATTTTTGCCAATATAGGCAAAAGCAGCTAAGTAAATCCCTTCTCCAATGGTTGAGTTTTCTCCAATGAAATGAGGATTTTCAATTCCAGATTTACCTGCGTCGGTGATTTTGCGATATTGTTCTAATAATGTAGAAAAAGCAGAATAGGGATTGTCGACCAGGATTAGGCTGGCATTTATGGGCTTTTGGGCAATAAAATTTTTATCAATAATAACGGCAGTTGCTCCTGTGGTATAGATAAATGGTTCATATTTTGGGTTGGCCAAAAAACTGATACTTCCAGCAACACCTTCTTCAATTTTTGCAAAAGTATTGATTATACTCATTGCATCCCCTTTGACCTCACCACCTAATAATTCAGCTATTTGACCTGCCGTAAATTCCATTAATATTTATTTTTGAGAACCTCAATTATATTTTAAAAATATACCTTATTTATTAAAGGTAATTAATTTATGAAATTGAATTGAAAAGATGATGATTTGTCGGCATCTTTTTCTACAAAGATACATCTTTCGGCCAACAAATGTAGTATTTCTTCACAATGTTGCTGAGTGCTTTTATCGTTGGGAGGTCTGAAGCTACCGATATTTCCTCTATTTTGCCCTCTTTCGTCAGTATATTTATGTTTTGCGAACTGTGCTGATAGGCTGAATTTGTGGCAATATTTTCAATAAAAAAATGTTTAATTGTTTGATTATTAATCTGTTTGTTATTCAATATTTGTTCAATAATCAATTTTTTCTTTGCCTCCGAAAAGGGTCTGTCGGCCAATTCTATTTTAAACAGATTTCTATTAAGCAGCAGTTTGCAAATGGTACTCAAGGCATAATCTGGGTGATTGGCCCATAGTTTAATTGAGGCCCAGATGTCATAATCATCCAAATGCAAAAAAGCTTCAATATATTTTGGATTGTTATTAAATAACTGATAATCAACTTCATCGTCAATAAATAGTTGTAAACTAGGTAGCGTTTCAACTTTGCCCCCTTCTTTTGAAATCGCCTTTGCTCTTTTAATAATTTGAATAAGCATTTCTTCGGCAGCTATGGCGGTTTTGTGCAAATATACTTGCCAATACATGAATCGACGTGCGTTTAAAAAGTTTTCAATGGAATAGATTCCTTTTTGCTCCACCACGATTTTATCCTCTACTATATTCAGCATTTTAATGATTCGCTCCGAGCCAATACTGGCTTCTGATACACCTGTAAAAAAGCTATCTCTATTCAAATAATCAAGTCGATCAATGTCTAATTGACTGGAAATAAGCTGATTAAAAAATTTTCTGGGATAAAGATCAGTAAACATTTCAATTGCCAGGCTGAGCCTTCCATCAAATTGCTCATTGAGTATTTCCATGATTTTTTGAGAGATTTCTTCATGGTGGACTCCATTTAAAAGACTGGCTTCCAATACATGTGAAAAGGGGCCATGCCCCACATCATGCAGTAAAATGGCAATTTGAGCTGCTTCATATTCAAGGTCAGAAATCAAATGATTTTTAGATCGTAAGCTTTTTAAAGCTTCACCCATCAAATGCATAGCTCCTAATGCATGATGAAATCTGGTATGTAAGGCACCTGGATAGACTAAGTCTGTAAGGCCAAGTTGCTTAATTCTTCTTAATCTCTGAAAATAGGGGTGTTGAATAATATCAAAGAGGAGGTCAGTATTGGTGTTGATAAAACCATATACAGGATCGTTAATTATTTTTCTTTTGTTTTTTTTCACAAATTTGGTTTTTAGTCAAGGACTAAAATTGAATTAACAGCCTTTGCTATTTCTTAATAATTTACAAAAATATGTATTTTGGTGAGAATAAAAAAAGCCTCAGAACCCTTTGACTATGGGGTATTGGCTCGAATCAGGGATTACCTATTGACGAGTCATCTTTAGATAAAAAATTGAGATAAATAATAAGTGTAAAAATCAACAAAGAATTGACAAACGAAGACCCCAATTTTTACCATAAAAGCATTGAAAAAACTTAGGTAAAATGAAAGTCAATTTTTACGGTTTTACAGGGTGTCGACCATATACCTTTTATTTATTAACCCTGATAATCCTTGCTTCAATAACTAGTTATTATTTGACGCATAACTCTGATAATGAATTAGTTATAAGAAGTAGGAACATTTTAAAATTTATGGAAATAGAGTTATTGAAATGTTGAAAAAAAATCAACTACTGCCAACAGGTATTTTCCTGAATTGTTTTAGAAAATGTGAATTGGCCAATGCTTATTTGCGGCCTATTTGCTTTGGCAGATATTAGGGGTTTAGTAATAAAATGAAGTTTGTATAACCCCAAATAATGGTGTATTTCGTTTTTAAGGCATAGCTTTGCCACTCATTTGCTTGAAAACGGTACCGATTTGCGATTTATTCAAATTCTAGTTCCAAATCCACCGAAATTTATACCCATGTATTATCCATAAATAATAAAGTTGCTAAGAGCCCAATTGATTTTATAGAAAATTTTGATATTTTTGAGAAGAAATAGAAAGATAAAGCCACTAGAGTTACAGCCAATAGCGATATAGACGCTACTCAACCGCTGAATCACATCTATACTAATGTTATGGGCAAGTGTAACAGCCGGCAATGCTAAATAAATGACATCATGACATTGAAACAATTGGTTACCTATTTTGGACTTGCATACTTAGTCAGTTGGACGGTTTGGTTGCCTTTGTATGGACACATTTTCGGACTGACCAATTTACCGACAATACCTTTTAATCATGCCTTGGGCGGTTTGGGCCCATTAATAGCTTCCTTTTTGACAACTTTTATTTTTTTGAAAACAGACGGAGTAAAAAAGCTCTTAGCAAAATGCTTTCAAATCAAACCGCTGACATATTTAGCAATTGCGTTGTTCAGCCCATTCGTTCTTGCTTTCATTGCAATGGTGACAAGTCATTTCATTAACAAGACTCCAATCAATATTTCGGGACTGTTAACCACAAAAGAATTTCCCCAATGGAGCTTGCTGATTTTTTTCTTTTACAATCTTATATTTTTTGGTTTCGGTGAAGAAGTTGGTTGGCGTGGGTTTGCATTGCCAAGACTGCTCAACAAATCAAACGCATTGCCCGCAAGTCTTCTGCTGACCCTCTTTTGGGCTTTGTGGCATTTGCCACTATTTTTTTACAGACCTGGTTACACGACAATGGAGTGGACAGGAATTTTAGGTTGGGTTTTTAGCTTGCTGACAGGAAGTATTTTGTTGACATGGCTATTCAACTCATCAAGAGGAAGCATTTTAATTTGTGCTGTTTTTCATTCCACCATTGATATTGCATTTACTGCCGACATTGCTGACAAAAATATTGTGAACTACATGGGATTTTTAATAACCATTTGGGGTATCTTGACAATTATTATTTTTAAACCAAAAAATTTAGCAACAGTTGAACGAGAGAAGAACACCAGCCCATAACAGCTCATTTGCAATAGGCGGGGTTTTCCCGCTACGGCGGGACAGGCTGTGCTTCTCAGACAGTTTTGTGGTAGCCGAAATGCGCTCCGCATCAACATTTGTGCCGAAAAGCTCGCCCATCGCAAATCTGCAAAACGTAGCAGACCGCTCCCAACGACAAACTGACAATGAAAAAAGCAATAATCATATTTGGACTTTTAGGGTGGATAATTTTCGGTGGACTTTACGCTAAAAGAAAATTTTACGACCCCAAATACCGACTTGACAACGCTAAAACAGAAATAAAACAGCTTGCCGATAATGACGAAATAAAAAATGGTGACCTTATTTTTCAAACATCACTTTCAGGACAGAGTAAAGCAATTCAACTTGCGACAAATTCAAAATATTCTCATTGCGGATTAATTTACAAAGATGGAAACGACTTTCGCCTTGGTTGGTAAAAAAAATTAAGGTTTAGCCTCCGCCCTCGTTTGTGTCCCCACAAACGATAAGCCGAGAGAGTGTAGATAGAACATAAATAGATGAAAAACAATGAGTTATGCAAATAAAATGCATTTAAAGAATTTAATCGGAGTAAATGTTTGTGAGGACACAATATCAAAGAACTGAAAGAAAAAATAGATTTAATTGAAGTGTATAAGATTTTGTAGAATCAACTACTAT
>JAZKGO010000187.1:3143-14092 GCA_040385875.1 Bacteroidota bacterium | reverse complement strand
GAACTATGGACAATCATCCCTTTATCAGCCTTGCATTCACTCATTGGCACACTCCATTTATTGGCTGCTGCCTCAGTAAGCATATATTTAGCAGTTGCACCCGCTTTTCTAAGCCTTTCCCAAGAATGTTTGATGGCGCCACTCCCTCCAGTAAGCTGCCTTTCAAATTTTTTGGTATCCAAATGGGCTTGTTTTACAATTACATCTTTCCAATCTACATCAAGCTCCTCAGCCACAATAACTGGAAAGGCTGTTTTGATACCTTGTCCTATTTCAGGATTGGGTGAAAAAATAATTACTTTGCCATTTGGTTCAATGGACAAAAATGAATTAAATTCAATTAAGCCTTCAGCTAAAGCACTATTTGAACTGTTAGCAACTGCGGCTTCAGAATTCCAATTGAATCCAATCATAAGTCCTCCCGAAATAGTAGAAGCTATTTTGAAAAAATCACGACGACTTTGTGTATTGTTCATGATATAATGATTTTAATGAGTTATGAGTTAGTTAAAAAGTATAAAAATAAATCAACGAATTGATAATTAACCTTTTAACATTTTTTCGCTTGCTAATTTAATTGCTTTTTCTATGCGATGGTACGTTCCACATCTACAGATATGGCCCGTCATATTACTTTCAATTTCTTTATCTGAAGGCTTAGGATTGGCTGCCAGCATGGCTGAGGCAGTCATAATTTGTCCCGATTGGCAATACCCACATTGAGCCACATCAACTTCATCCCAAGCCTGTTGCACAGGATGGTCTCCGTTTTTAGATAAACCTTCAATGGTAGTGATTTTCCCTTCGCCAACTGCCGAAACTGGCAAAATGCATGACCGAGTTGCTACCCCATTTAAATGAATGGTACAGGCTCCGCACTGCGCAATTCCGCAACCATATTTTGTACCTACAAGATCGAGATGCTCACGTAAAGCCCATAATAATGGAGTGTTTGGATCGATTTCAATCGCCCTCTTTTCACCATTTACATTGAGTGTCAGTTTTTCCATTAGATTAAATGTTTGTATTTAAATAGATTTTATACAATTTAATAAAAATTATCTGTCCTTATAACCTTTATTGTGTGGAATAGTTTTATTTTTCGATTGGATTGTATAGAAAATTATTAGGTCAGGTTCAAAATCTAACGAAAGAGGGATGTACAGTAGATTTCAAAAACAAAAAAAGTCCATTTTTGGAAAGAACCCGTAAGAAAAAGTTTACAAAATTGTGGCTAAAAATTTTAGAATTATTGGATTACTATTTTAAAATTTTCTTGATCTTATTCGCTTCTTCAAAAAATTCGTGAAGTTTTTCATAACTATCGGCCAACATTAAACCCTTGAATTTCAATAAGTTATTGATGTATTCATCTAAAACAGAAAGGACATTGTCTCGATTTTGGCGAAAAATTGGCACCCAAGTATCAGGGTTTGATTTTGCCAAACGAACGGTAGATTCAAAACCTGTACTCGCTAAATTGAAAATAGCTTCTTCATCTTTTTCCTTTTCTAAAACGGTAAGTGCTAATGCAAAAGAACAAATATGGGAAATATGAGAAATATAAGCGGTATGTCGATCATGATCAGTGGAATTCATAAAGGCAATACGCATTCCAATTGATTGATACATTTCCTCAATTTTGGTTACAAATTCAGGTTTGCTATCTTCCGCATCACATAGAACACAAAGCTTGTTTTTAAATAAGTCATGGATAGCTGCCTCAGGTCCGGAATATTCGGTTCCTGCCATAGGGTGAGTAGCTACAAAATTGGCACGCTTAGGATGATTTCTGATGGCATCAATCACAATCTTTTTGGTCGATCCTACTTCAATAACTATTTGATTATCAATCAAATCTAAAATAGTAGGTAGGATAGTCACATACAAATCAACTGGGGTGGCTACGATTACAATATCAGCCTTTTTAATGGCTTCTTCTAATGGCAAAATCTCATCGACAAGCCCTAATTCAAGCGCCTTTTGAGCCGTCTCAGGCCTACGGGAAACCCCAATAATATGATTGGCAAAACCATAATCTCTAAGTGAAAGTGCCATTGAACCTCCAATGAGGCCTATTCCTACGATTGTTATTGTCATTATTGCTAATTATCAATTCTTATGAAACTTTTTAAGATTAACCTCTTTCCGAAGCGTTGGCCTGCTCTAATCTTCTTTCTCTTGTTGAGAAAGCAAACTTAAAAGCCCTCTCAGCAGGAGAGGGTTGGGTGAGGTTTTTTTAAATATACTATTAATCAATTCTTATTAAATTTTGTAATCCATCCTTTTAGCAATGGCAAACTTTGCCTCTGTATTTACCCATTTTTCACAAAGGTACAGTCCTAAATCTATGGAAGAGGAAACCGCACCAGCAGTAATCACATCACTATCCTCCACAATTTTATCTTTTACCACCTCCTTACAATACTGGTTGAGCAAAGGATATTCATCAAAATGAGTGGTTGCTTTTACATTTTTCAAAAATCCAGCCGCTCCTAAAATTAAACTTCCTGTACAAACTGAAATCTTATATCGCACTTTTGTGGCTGTTCTAATCCAATTGAGAAATTCCTCATCATTTATTAACTTTCTAGTGCCCAATCCACCTGGCACTATTATGGCATCATAGATCGATAAATCACTTTTTATTATTGAAGGCATAATCTGTAATCCATGAATATCCGTATTTCGTTCCTCAAAAGCACAGATATCCCATGTCAAATCTGGAATATAATCGACTGATTTTAACCTTGTTAAAGGTTCATAAATGCCAATAAAATCAAGCCAAGTAGTGCCATCAAAAATAATAAAGGCTATTTTCATTGCATTCTTTGCTGAATTCTTTCAATCGATTCCTGAAATAAACTTATATCCGCACAAAGCGAAATCCGTAAATAACGATTGCCTTGGCTTCCAAAAATACCTCCTGGTGTAATGAATACTTTGGCTTTGTACAAAATTTCATCAGATAATTGGTAAGCATCCGTCCACTTTTCAGGTATTTTGGCCCAAACAAACATCCCAGTTTGTTGAGTGTCGTATTGGCAACCAATCAAATCCATCACCTCAAATACTTTTTGTTGACGAATTTTATAGATTTCATTCAATGACCGATACCAGCTTTCATCCGCTTTCAAGGCCTCTATTGCTGCCAATTGTACTGGCAAAAACATGCCGGAGTCCATATTTGATTTAAATCGTAATACATTGGCAATCAACTCACTAGAACCTGCCATCATACCCACACGCCAGCCAGCCATATTTTGGGCTTTACTCAATGAGTTAAGTTCTAAAGCGATTTCATTTGCCCCCTCAATGGCTAAAATGCTCAAATAATCATCGTTTAATATAAAGCTATAAGGGTTGTCATTGACCAACATAATATTGTGCTTTTTGGCAAATACAACTAATTTCTGAAAGAAGGATTTCGTAGCCTTGGCCCCTGTGGGCATGTGTGGGTAATTGAGCCACATCAATTTTACTTTTGACAAATCAGTCGCTTCGAGAGCTTCCAAATCAGGCAGCCAGCCATTGCTTTCAGCTAAATTATATTCTACCAGCGTAGCGCCTGCTAAAAGTGAGGCCGAACGGTAAGTTGGGTAACCCGGATTGGGAATCAATACCTCATCACCCGCCTCTAAATAAGCCATCGAAATATGCATAATACCTTCTTTTGAACCTAAAAGTGGTAAAATTTCATTGGCAGGATTCAACTCAACTTTAAAGTATTTTTGATACCAATCGGCAAAGGCTTTACGTAAAGCTGGCACTCCTACATAACTTTGATAAGCATGATTTTTAGGGTTGGAGGCGGCTTCAGTTAAAGCCGAAATTGTATTTTCAGAAGGAGCCAAATCTGGGCTACCAATACCCAAATTGAGTACGGCATGGCCATTGGCATTCATTTCAGCTATTTCTTTGAGTTTGGTTGAAAAATAATATTCTTTCACCAAATCCATTCGGCTGGCTGGTTGAATCATGAGATTATTGATTTTTGATTTTGATTGGGCGGCGAAAATAAAAACATTTATAGAACCCTCCTCTCGAATAAAATGCAAAAATAGTGAATTTTGCCCTAAAATTCTGTAAAATTGTACCTTATAAAATTCCAACGATTCCTTACTATTCCTAAAAGCTTGACTTGATGCCAAAACAATATTGGATTTCAAATCTCAGAGTATTTGCAACTATTTGTGTGGTATTTATTCATACTTCGGGTGGTGCCTTATTTCGCTTTGGTAAGATCTCCGCCGAAACTTGGTGGTCAGCCAATCTGATTAATGGTTTTGGTCGATTTACAGTACCCGTTTTTGTGATGATATCGGGAGCCTTATTATTGGGCAAGGAAATTGAAATTTGGAGCTTTCTGCAAAAGCGTTTACTCCGAGTTTGGGTGCCCTTTACTATTTGGGTGGTCATTTATATTGCCTATCATAATATTTTTGAACACCATCCTATTAGCCTAAAAAGAGCATTCTCAGACTATTTGATTGGAGGCAACGGCCAGTACGGCCACCTTTGGTTTATCTACATGATTTTAGGATTGTACCTTTTCACCCCGGTTCTCAATTATTTTATTGTGAAGGCTACTGAGGTCGAAATCATTTACTTATTGCTAATCTGTTTTTTATCCACAACTGTTTTTCAATTTGCCAAAGAGTTTTTTAAGCTTCCTATCAGTTTAGACCTCAGCAATTTTGGCAGTTATTTGGGCTATTTTGTGGCAGGCTATTATCTGAAAAATAAAACTTTTAGCTTCAACAAATATTGGTATTTATTGGGATTTTTGATGGGTTACACAGCGACCTTATATGGCACTTATTGGTTATCTGGCCAACATGGAAAATACACCCGCTATTTCTATGATTATTTCAGCCCCAATTCGGTGTTGATGTCATTGAGTATTTTTCTATTTTTTAAAGAAATGTTGAATAAAGATTTGGTGCCTAAAGTAATAGAAACTCTCGACCGCACAAGCTTTGGGATTTACCTCGTTCACCTACTCATTATCAATATTTTATCCCGAAAATTCGCAATTAATTGGGCTTGGCATCCACCTATTTGGGGCATTGTTACCCATGCTAGTTTGACACTGATTATTTCCTTTATTTTGATTTGGATTATCAGTAAATTACCTTTTGGTAATTGGGTGGTGGGTTGAGTAAGTTATACGGCTTAACTTTGGGAAAAAATGAAATAATTTGAGGTGGTTGGTCGAAAAGACCGAACATGGCTTTGGAAACTAAAAACTAAAATGGTTCAAGTCTGCGACTTGAACCATTAGGGGATAATCAATATGGAAAATTCAAAAACAATAGTAACTCTCAAAGTAGGAATTATATGTTTAATTTTTCTTTGGCACTTTACTTTAATTTCGTGCAATTCAAAAATAGCAAATATGAAAATTACTATGGATTATTATGGCATTGATAAAAATGATCCCTATTCTGATACTTTGTTCATTGAGAAGACTAATGATATTGAACGAATTCGATTTTTAAGTAATCATAATAACGACACAACTTTTATAATTCAGAGAAAAGATTCCGCTATTTATTTAAAAGATGTTAAAATGAAGATTACTCATAATTTAATGAGTTCAGATAAAATACAATCAAATTTACAAGCAGAGTATTTTACACCATATTTTACAAATAGTAGCCATCTTGATTCAATCAAAGTGTTTGATATAGATGGCAGGCAACTTAAAGTTTATAGGTTTATAGAAAATCAGTTTGATGAATATCCTTGTTATAGTTACTATCTAAAAGAAATTGGTTTTATTGCATTTGCAAATATTAAAGCAGAATATTATAGTTATATCTCGAATATTGAAAATAGCTTAGAAATTTCGAAAGATGATACAAAAAAACTAATTGACATGTTAATTAACGATTCTATATTTTTTATTAAGGACTGGAGAATTATTAAAATTCCACCGCCACCCATTCCTACGACTCCTCAAAGTCTTCGACTTGGAGGAATAAATAGAAATCAGCCTTCAGACTGAAATATAGAAAATAGGCTAATCTCTAATGCAACGCACAGAAAACCCACTGCGCAGTGAACCAGAGCCTCTGCTTAATGTGCCATTGATATAATAAGCAGTACGATATAAAGGAGCAGTAATATTATTTATACTTAGTAAAGTAGCACTCCATAAGTAGCCGTAGCCACCAATGACAGAGAATGTTCCAGCGGAAGCACGGAAGCCACCTGGTAGTGCTATAAAACCTGAAAAGTTGGTTGCATCTGTGTTAGGAGTTGTCCAATGAGTTATACCAATTTCTTTCATTAAACCACCAGCAGCCCCCTCTCCACCAAGGCAGTTTGTTAACGTAGTCCATTCAAAATCGGTAGGTACATGCCAGCCTTCAGGGGCTAGACCACGGGGATCGTTTACAGCATACCAGTTGTAAAGTTTGCCATAAATGGATCCATTAGTTGGGTCATTATTATAATAGCACCAAGCACCTGTAGTGAGCTCAGACCAAGCAGTAGGGTCTGTTATTTGGGGTATAGGATCGCCATTGCGATAGGAAGTTACCTCAAGGTTTCTGGTCATCCAGCTTTGACAGCAAATGGTTACTGCTGAATAATAAGGTAAAGTTGTAATACTTGAAGTGTCCATTTCTCGCCATACAATCCCATCATAATACCAAAACGTTTTTGTTTGGGTGTCAAACACATTTAGTCCTTGTGCGGGCGTGGGAATACCAGTTCGTTCTGCCGAGGTCATTCTTGGGATAAGCAAACCTTTGCTAGTACTGCTCACATCCAACATGGCTGAAGTATTGGGTGGGGTATTAGTAGCAGATATACCTAATTGAGCAGTGGATTGAATCCCAATAAAGAGTAGTATAAATGTAAAGATAATCTTTGTGGTATTTTCCATTTTGAAATTGTTTTTAAATTAGTAACAAGTTAAAAACCAAATGGTTAAAAACCAAAAGTTTGATTTACAAAGATAATTGGAGCTTTGAAAAGGATCATAATTCTGTCAAGTATTGGGCATAGTGGAACGCAGAAAATTCATTCTTTAAACCAAAAAAACAGAAAAGTAAAACTGAATTAAAACGATATATTTTAAAAACATCAAGGTTTGAAAAATGGTGAGTCAATATTGAAATAACAAAAAAAAGATGACCCACATCCGAAGGCCACCTTTCCCAATTACACCGTTTATGAAATTTATTGTCTCAGTTTTAGAATGAAAAATGAGAAAAAATCTTGAATGATTTTGAAATAAGTTTCTACGTTTATTTCTTAGCACAAACATACATAATGTAAATTGATTTACAAAATTAAATTTACATTAATACACAAAAAAATTATATTTATTTTAAAAAGAGGCTACTGAGCAAACTGAAGCAGTATTGTAGTATCACGAGTGTAATTTTTAATTCGGACTTTGAGGCTATTTTTAGATTTGTAAACTGAATCACGAGGCATGAGGATATCAAAAAACTGGGAGGAGTCGGCTGACATATCTATTTTCACAGCCTTCTGATCGTCCACTTTCATATCAAACATTCTGATGTCGGGGCGGTCATAGCCCATATATTTTTTGGTTACCTTGCCTTTCCATTCCACCTTTTCAATAGCAGCTGTCACTTTTGTAACTCCTCCTGCCTTTTTAGAAGTATAATATTCAAAACCAATCATAAAAAGCACCATTAGTCCTACCAAATACATCAAATGCCGAGGATTGATATCCCCTTCAATATTTCTGCCTGAATCACTACTATTCCCATCAGAGTTTCCAAACAAAGGAAATTTCAATTTGGGAGTAGGTGGGCGACGGCGTGGCGGCTGGTTTTCCATATCTGTTTATATTTTAGCTATTACAGGATTTTGAGTGAAAATACTTTAGACAATGTGGCTTCGACTTCGCTCAGCCACCAACAAATTTTGCTCGTTCCCTGAGCGAAGTCGAAGGCAAATCGCACAATATTTAATCTTCATTCTAAATCCTGTAAAGCCATATTTTATTTTATTTGTTTAAATCAAAGAAGCTTTTAGTCAATAGAATTTGCAATAATCAAAGGCCAATTTTAAATTCTGCAAAGAGCATTTGATTGAATCTAAATCTAAAAAATTAATTCTAATCCTACCATATATTCAATTCAAAACAATACATTTTGACAAAATGTCATGCTTTTACCATTTAGCATTAAAATTGTTACAATAATAATATATAAGCATCAATTATGTTTATTAAACGTACCGAATGAACTATTTTTGTATAATATTTCATTATTAGCACAAATTAGAAAAAAATTAATCGCAAATATAAAACACCAAAAAGGGTGTATTAACCATAAAAAATGTTTGATTTCATCACAAAATCCATTGCCAATGTATTTGGCACCAAGTCAGATAGAGATTTAAAAGAGCTATCACCTTATGTTATCTCCACCACTGAAGAATACCTAAAACTTTCCTCTATCAGTGACGAAGCCCTCCGAGGTAAAACAGCTGAATTTAAGGCAATTATCGCAGAGAAATTAGCGGAAATTGATACCCAAATTGAAGAATTAAAGCAGAATGCAGAAACCGATTTGGACCTTTCTGTGGATGAAAAGGAAGTGATATTCAATAAGATTGATAAGCTTGAGCTCGAAAGAAACAAAGAATTAGAGTTGGTTTTGAAAGAAATCCTCCCTCAAGCTTTCGCAGTGGTAAAAGAAACAGCAAGAAGATTTACCGAAAATAAAAAATTGGTGGTGAACGCCACGGTTCAAGACAAATTTCTTTCAGCCACGAAGAAAAACGTTGAAATTGATGGAGACAAAGCCATTTGGCATTACAAATGGCTGGCCGCAGGCAATGAAATAACCTGGGAAATGGTTCATTACGATGTACAGATAATTGGCGGAGCTGTTTTACACGAAGGAAAAATTGCTGAAATGGCAACGGGTGAGGGCAAAACCTTGGTTTCAACGCTCCCAGCCTATTTAAATGCATTAGGAGGCAGAGGTGTACATATTGTGACTGTGAATGACTATTTGGCTAAACGTGACTCTGAATGGAATGCTCCTTTATTTGAGTTTCACGGACTTACTGTCGACTGTATCGATAAGCATGAACCCAATACTGATGCAAGAAGAAAAGCCTATTTGGCCGATATAACTTATGGCACCAACAATGAATTTGGCTTTGACTACTTGCGTGACAATATGGCGCAAAGCCCTAAAGATCAAGTGCAGAGGCGGTTGCATTTTGCAATGGTGGATGAGGTTGACTCCGTATTGATTGATGATGCCCGTACTCCTTTAATTATTTCTGGCCCTATCCCAAAAGGTGATGAGCAAGATTTTATTGAATTAAAGCCTAGAGTAACCAAAATATTTGACGCTCAGAAAAAGATTTGTCAGGACTATTTGGTAGAAGCCAAAAAATTAATCGAAGCGGGTGATACAGAAAAAGGAGGACTTTCATTATTTAGAGCTTACCGTGGTTTGCCAAAATCAAAACCTTTGATTAAGTACCTCTCAGAAACAGGTATCAGGGCGATTATGAACAAAGTGGAGTCAAGCCACTTGGCCGAAAATCAAAAATTGATGCCTCAAGCAGATGCTCCTTTGTATTTTACCATTGAAGAAAAAAACAATCAAGTAGAATTAACCGATAAAGGTTTAGACTTTATCACTGGCGAAGGCGAAGATCCAAAATTCTTTATTCTGCCTGACCTATCAATAGATTTGAATGCAATTGAAAAAAATCCTGATTTGAATGAGCACGATAAATTGGTTCAAAAAGAAACAGTCATTCGAGATTATTCAATCAAAACTCAGCGTATTCATACAGTAAATCAACTACTTAAAGCCTTTACACTTTTCGAAAAAGATACCGAATATGTGATTATGGATGGCAAAGTAAAGATTGTAGATGAGCAAACAGGTCGTATAATGGAAGGTCGCCGATATTCGGATGGACTTCACCAAGCGATTGAGGCAAAAGAAAATGTGAAAGTAGAAGATGCTACACAAACCTATGCTACAGTAACATTGCAAAACTATTTCCGTATGTACCATAAGCTATGCGGTATGACGGGTACGGCCACCACTGAAGCGGGTGAATTTTGGACGATTTACAAGCTGGACGTTGTAGAAATACCGACCAATCGCAAAATTACTCGTACTGACTCAGAAGATAAAGTATACAAAACGGTTCGTGAAAAATACAACGCTACAGCGCAAGAAATTCAGGATTTAGTGGCTGCTGGCCGACCAGTATTAGTGGGTACCACCTCAGTTGAAAACTCAGAACTACTGAGTAGAATGCTGAAAATGAGGAATATACCTCACAATGTATTGAATGCAAAATACCACCAACGTGAGGCTGAAATTGTGGCTATTGCGGGTGTATCAGGCACAGTAACTATTGCCACCAACATGGCGGGCCGTGGTACGGACATCAAACTTTCACCAGAATCGAAGGCCTCAGGAGGCTTAGCCATTGTGGGTACCGAGCGCCATGAAAGTCGCCGTGTAGACAGGCAGCTACGTGGACGTGCTGGTCGCCAAGGAGATGTCGGTTCTTCTCAATTTTTTGTGAGTTTAGAAGATAACCTAATGCGGCTTTTTGGTTCAGAACGTATCGCAGGGGTGATGGACAAAATGGGAATGGAAGAGGGAGAAGTGATTCAACATTCGATGATTACCAAATCAATTGAGCGTGCCCAAAAGAAAGTGGAAGAGAATAACTTTGGAATTAGAAAGCGCCTTTTGGAATATGACGATGTAATGAATTACCAACGTGATGCCATTTATAAAAGACGCCAAAATGCACTTTTTGGGGATCGACTAGCCTTAGACATCGCCAATACCCTCTTCGACGTGAGTGAGGAATTGGTAAACAATGCTGAAAATAATTACGACGAATTAGAATTACGGACTATCGAAATTTTGGGAATTGAGCCTCCATATAGCCGTGAGGAGTTTGCT
>JAZKGO010000187.1:0-3043 GCA_040385875.1 Bacteroidota bacterium | reverse complement strand
ATCACGCTATCAATTATTGATCAAGAGTGGAAAGAACATTTACGTGAAATGGATGACCTGAAACAATCGGTTCAGAATGCAAGTTATGAGCAAAAAGATCCATTGTTAATTTACAAATTTGAAAGTATTGAATTATTCAAAAGATTTGTAAACAAAGTCAATTTTGACACTATTAGCTTTTTGATGAAAGCGGATATTCCTGCCGAAGCACAGCCAACACAACAAGTGCAAAGGAAGGTTGAAAGTCAGCCAAAATTAAAAGCCAGCAAAGACGATGTATCAGGAATAGTGGGTGGGGTGCAGCAACATTTAGAAGCGGGCAACAATTATCATGACCCTTCACAACGCTCTGTCGAAAAAGTGGCTCCTCGCCAATCCATAAAAATTGCGGATAGAAATCAAAGGGTGACTGTTCAATACCAAGATGGTACAGTAAAAAAAGAGGTAAAATACAAAACCGTTGAAAATGATGTAGATAAAGGTATAGCAGTTGTAATTGGCTAGGGTTTTAGTGATCAGGATTTAGTGGTTAGACACAAAAAAAGCTTTTCTTACGAAAAGCTTTTTTTGATTAACTGGCTCTCTTCTATTTACAATTTCCTCATTACCATTATTTTATCATTATTTCTGCTAATCAAATAATGTTTTGCCTTATCAATCAAAATTGGTTTAATATCTCTCACATCACCTTCCAACAAAAAACCGTGATCTGTGGGAAGGGCTGGCGAAAAGCCTCCTTTTCCATCCCCTTTTAAGATAAGTCCAAATGAAGCATCGTATCTAGCCTGATACATACTGGCGCCATCATAATTGCCCCCAAGTAGGATGTCTGCATTTCCATCTGCATTAATATCTTCCACATACATTGCCATTACTTTTGATACCTGACTAAGGCTTGGTAAATTCTTAATGGTAAACTTACCATTGCCCAAATTCTCGATATAAATCGAATGAAAGGTATTGATGACTTTCTCATCAGAATCTTTAAGCTCAGCAGCCTCCAAAATTTCTTCAATCATTTTCCCAGCAAATTCCTTATAGTTAGTAAAGCGCTTATTGATAATAGATGGCATCTGTTTGCCTAGCTCATCTTTACTAGCAATAGGATAATAATTACTAGCCCGATTATAGGCTAAAATATGTTCCTTTGTATTGTTTTTATCAAAGTCTTTAATCCACATTTTTAAAGTACCACCTTCCTCTTTTCTTAATTTGGTATTTGTGCCTAAATTACCCACTGCAAAATCAATATCTCCATCTTTATCAAAATCATTCGCCACGATTCCTTTATAAAATCCTGTAAATGAATCAATTCCAGATTCAATTTCAGTAAAAATGCCTTTATTATTTTCGAAAAATTTCACTGGCATCCATTCGCCTACCACGGTCAAATCTTGGTCTCCATCTTTGTCGAAATCAGTCCAAATAGCATCAGTAAGCATTCCTGCTTTTCGCAAACCTTTGGCTATTTTGTCAGTTTCGTCAGTAAATTTGCCTTTACCATCGTTTACCAAAATATAAGAATCAGGTATTTCGCCATAGCTATAGGGAACCACACGACCCGCCACAAACAAATCCAAATCGCCATCCTTGTCAAAATCGCATGGCAAAGCTGTACTTTTATTGCTAAACATCGGTGGCAATGCAGTGAAGGTTCTGGTAAATTTCCCTTTTCCGTCATTGAGGTACAGCCGGTCAAATTGCTGGTCCATTTTTCCGTAAAATTCATTGCCCCCTGATACCACATATAAATCCTGATCTTTATCGCCATCTGCATCAAAAAATACCGCATCTACATCCTCAAAAATTGTATCCTGTGCAAAAGCCGTTTGAATTGATTTTTGGAAACCTGCTTTATTTTGCAAATAAAGTTCCCCTGCTTGGTATTTGGCACCACCCACGTAAAAATCATCTAATCCGTCACTATTCACATCGCCCACAGCTATTTTTGGGCCCTCAATGGACAACTTGAAAGGAATCAAAAATTCACGGTTAAAATCAAAATAAATATTTTCTTTGTGAACAAATGGAATTGTAAGCTTGGTCGTAACATTCTCAAATAATGGCTTTTCACTGGGTGTAAAATGAAAATTTATATCGGCATTGATGGCATTTTTCTCTTCAATCACTACTGTTTGATTGGCCTTAATTTTTGTAAATGTTTGACTTTTCTGACTTTCCCAAATCACTACCATTGAATCAATTTGTGTCAATGTATCCAAACCAAAATTTAAAACTGGCTCTACAGAGCTCATAAAGCCTCTTGTTGGCATTAATTGCTGAATTTGTTCTGTTTTACCCGATTTCAAAATAACCTTCGCTCCAATTCCAAAAGTATTCTTGCCAAGTCCCTTCAGTCTTATTTTCACATAATTTGTTTTTTTATTTTCATTGGATTTATTCAAATATAAACCAACCTCTTCGTTGATATTATTGGTAATTAAGTCTAAATCACCATCATTATCGATGTCTGCATAAGCTGCTCCATTAGAAATTCCCTTTTCGCCAAAACCCCAGTCTTTTGATTTATCCTGAAATATCAACTCTTTTGTGCCTTTAAACAAAAAATTATTCCATTTACCATCTGGCATAATATCAATCGCTTCCTGATCCAATTTTTGAGAAGTAGGCAACCCATAGTGCAAGGAATCGGAAACGACAAATTTCAAATAATCTAAATCGTTTGGTCGTTTCAGAATTCCATTGGTCACAAAAATATCCTTGATTCCGTCATTGTCATAATCAGCCATTAATGTGCTCCAACTCCAATCAGTGGCCATCACACCTGCCATAGGGGCAATATCGCTGAATTTGCGGCCACCCATATTCAATTGCAAACAGTTTCGAGAATATTGGTTAAAATAGCCGAATTGTAATTTGTATAAATAGATATCGAGTGGATCCTCGCCTACTGACGATTTTTCGACTGATTCATCGTTTGGCATCATATCCAAAGTCATCAAATCTTGGTAGCCATCATTATTAATATCCGCAATATCCGAGCCCATCGAAAACCTGCTCAAATGTTTAAAATGCTGCTTAA
>JAZKGO010000186.1:6029-21106 GCA_040385875.1 Bacteroidota bacterium | reverse complement strand
TTTGTGAAAGTACGTTATCAAATAATCGTAGTGTAATGGGAGCTAAAATTGGTTTGCAATCCAGCATATGAAGCCATGTATAATTCGAATCACTTTTAAGCAAAATAATATCGTCAATCGCTACTGTACTTTTCTTTCTTTTTGTTAAGTACAATTGGTTGTTTACTATTTTTACAGATTTCATATTTTTGTTTGTTTAAAAATGGGCAAAATTGTCAATCAAAATTATTTTACAGCTTTAAAACCAACCGCCCAGAAAACCAAGTTTGCTCTGTTGATGTCTCAATTGGAACTATATAACTATAATTATTCAATTAAAATTAAATGGGTGAACTTTATTGATTTTTTCTTTAATACTAGGATTTGAATAGAACTTTGAAGCCTGAATTTCTAATCAGCAAATACTAAATGGCCACTAAATCTCTTACTGGAAGCTGAAGTCGGTAAATCTCCATTATTAATCGCCCAGCCTTGCACCGTGACTCTATCACCAGCGAATAAACGGACATCTCCAACTACTTGTACATAGGTTTCGCTATAGCTTGGAGTATCGATTGATTTATTGGCCACTCCAGCAGCAAAGCCGGTGTTGTTTCTGCTAAGAATAAGATTGCCCGAAATAATATTAGTAGTTGCTGAAGTAATGCGTAGGTTGGCTGCTGCTGAAAAATGGTAAAACCCTGAAACTGGTGCAACAAATGAATTGTTGTCAGGTGCTTCACTACTCGTGTGATAGTCATCGCCCGCATCATAAGAGACATCATCAAATGTTAATTTTGCAAAACTGTTGTATGCTACTGATTGGCCTAATTCTTGTTTGGCAGTAAATCCAACCTTCCTATTTTTCCAAACTGCATTACCATTAGCATCACTTGTAAGCACCGCACCACTGCTTGGGTTGGTATTACCACCACTTATTTTTACATTACCAATTACGTCCAAAGCTGTGCCAGATACGCTATAAGCTTTCACACCAGTGCCCTGCAAAGAGCTGCCAAAAACTGCCACACTTCCAACATTGTTTGAGTAGCCTTTCACCCCGGAGCCGTTTGTGGTTTCACCATAAACGCCATTACTGTTGACGTTACTTGCAAACCCTTTAATAGCTGTGCCAGTCCCGAAATTGCTAATATCAAAGGCATTGGAACCATTCATGATGGTTTGTGAATAGGGTAACGTAAAACCTTCAGAACTAGTGAGGTTGCTCCAAGTACTGCCATTGTAATACCAAAAGCTACTGGTTTCATTGTCAAATACCAGCAGACCCTTAGCGGGGGAGGCAATACCGGTTCGCTGTCCGGACGTCATTCTTGGCACTAACATACCCTTAGTAGTACTGCTTACATCAAGCATAGCAGATGGATCAGGTAAGGCGCCATTAGCATTAATGCCTACTTGCGAATAACTAAATTTGGCAGATAGAAAAATCAAAATTATAAGTAGTGCTTTTTTCATTGTAATTGTTTTTTAGATTCAAATGATACTTTAAAATTGATTTTTATTTCAAAAATTTGAAAATAAACAGAAGTGAAACGGATATTTTTTTGATTAAAACGGATGAATATTTTTTCGAAATGAAAACATATACCAACAGCCTAAGGAGGCACTTTTTTCTAATTTTAACTTGGCAAAAATCCCATAAAGTCCTATTTATCCGTTTCGAATCCAATATTATCCGTTTGAGGTGGCCAGTTTTGAGTTTGAAGGGATTAATTGCTAATTTTGAAGGCATAAAGTCAGTTTTTACCTTTAGCAAAAGCCACATTTAAAAGCTTATATTGACTAGCAAAACAATCTATTATTATTAATTGATAAATGAAGCAAAAGTTATCTGGGATATTTGATCTATTATGTATAATAATTTTTCCTAAAGAATTTGTTTTTCATGCATTTTCTTTAGCCCTGCTGGTTTTAATGTCTTTTGCTTACGGTACAGCTCACGCTCAGCCTCTTAGGCTTCCTTACTCGTTTGATCCAATAAAACTTGGTACTAATAGCTTGGAAAACAGGGTGATATGCATGCTTAAAGACCGGAATGGGTATCTGTGGCTGGGTACCGCTAGCGGCCTTAAACGCTATGATCCAAATATGGTTACAACCCTAAAGAAAATAAAAAACGATGAAAAATCGCTAGTTAACAATTTTATAGAATCAATCTGTGAAGACAATCAAGGTAGGATCTGGGTGGGTACTACCAATGGAATTTGCTATTTTGATAAAGAGAAAAACAATTTTTTTAGATTCAAAGAACTAAGTAAGCCTGATTACGCCTGTTTGAACATTATTTGTGATTCGAAAGGCGATATTTGGTTTTCCATTCGTGACAAAGGTTTGTATTGGTTTAACACAAAAACAAACAAATTGCAAAACTTTGCCAATAATAAAAATAATCCCAAAAGTCTTAGTTATAACCGCATCACAAGAAATGGGCTTATTGAAGACCCAAACAAAAAAGGAATTTGGATTGCTTGCACCAACGGACTAAATTATTTTGATTTTTCTACACAAACTATTTATAATCAATCATATAACCCTAAAAATATCCCAATATTAACCAATAGTTATATTTCTGCCTTAACTACAAATCACAATAATCTAGTTTTTTCTGATAACATGGCTCAGGAAATCCATTGGTACAATTCACAGACAAAAAAGATTGTAAAAACATTTAAGCCCAAGTATAATACCGGTACCCCATTTTTGGATATTTACCTAATTTTTTTTGATAAAAACGATGATATTTGGATAAGTAGTTTTGGCGAAAAAGCAGCCTATATTAACCTTAAAAATAACCAATTGATTGATTTTGGCTATGAAAAAGGTAACAAGCAATCCTTTTCAGCCAATAGATTTACTGATGTTTTTCAAGAAAAAAATGGGACAATTTGGTTTTCAACAGTGAACGGTATTTCTACCATTAATGGTATTGCGGCCCTATTTCCTAACGAAAAGTTGTTTGATGTTTTCGATTTTTCAAAAACAATTTTTAACGCAAACCACAACGATGGTATTTTTAACATGATTGAGGATACTGTTGACAGTACCTGGTGGATTGTAACATTGAAAAACCGTTTGGTAAGATATTCTCCAACTACCAATCAATTTAGCGAATACAAAATTCCGCTTTCAAAAGTGAAGAAAGCGGAGGAAGAAATTCCTTCCTTCATCCAAAAATATGAAAATAAGTTGCTTGTTTTCAAACAGTTTAGTGCCTTTATTTTTGATAGGCAATCTAAGAAATTTGTAGCTTTTCCAATTCCCGATAAAATAAATCCAACTCTTGGTACTAGGGTTTCACACACTCGGGTGGCAGGCGATTCTATGTGGGTTTTCGGAGAAAATTTGAACGAAGCTTTAAATTTTCATTTTAAAAGAAACCAGTGGAAAAGCTATCCCTTAGTTTTTAACGAAAAAGATAGAAAAAGGGCCCTCAGAACAGGCTTTGCAACATCGCATTCATTAGTTTCATCAAAAGGGGAGTTTTGGATTGCCATTCATTCAGGTGGTTTGGCAAAATTTGATTATAAAAAACAATCTTTTATAACCGTAACCCCCAACCAAGATATTGACTTTTCTAAAATTGGTTACACAGGTTTTGCAGAAGATAAAAATGGAAAATTTTGGCTTGCTAGCTTTGATTTAATAAAATATGACCCCAAAACCAACCAATTTAATACTTCATTTGATCGAGATTTAATTGGTGCAATGGTGATCGATTTTAATGGTAATATTTGCATGGCTTCACTTGATGAGATTATGTTTTTTAATGAAAAACGGAATGAAAAATATTCATTTACTTTTGAAATAAATGAGCCATTTGACAACTGGTCAAATATTTTAGTAAAACTTAAAAATCACAAAATTGTATCATTATATAAGCAAGGTTTGGCATTAATTGATTTCAAAAAAATGAAATTACCATCATTCGACGACCAAATATATATAAGTAAGGTTACCTATGACGATACCACCATACTGATTCATGAAAATAATTCTAGGCTGAATTTTAAGTCCGATAAAAACTCTTTTGCCGTACATTTTGGAATGTTGGCTCCACCCAATACCCATTTATATAAGTTTTACTATCAATTGGAAGGCTTTAATAAAGACTGGATACAGACCAATTCTACCTCAAATTATGTTGTATTTAGTAATCTTGATGGGGGTGATTATATTTTTAGGGTTAAGGCAATGGATACCAACAAAAAGTTTGTTCCGAGCCAAACACTTCATATACATATCGAAACCTATTTTTATAAAACTTGGTGGTTTTATACCTTGATTGCGGCCAGTATTACCTTTGCAGCTTATTCATTTTACAGGTATCGGCTTAGTGAGCAAAAGAAATTTTATCGTTTAAGAGAAAAAGCCGAAAATCTTGAAAAGGAAAAATCAATTGTTCAATATGAAAGTCTCAAGCAACATTTGAATCCTCATTTTTTATTTAATTCGCTTACTTCTTTGCGCAGTTTGATCAAAATAAATCCGACCCAGGCGGCAGCTTTTTTGGATGGAATGAGCAAAGTGTATCGTTATGTACTAAAAAGTGGTGAACAAGAACTAACCACTTTGGAAGTGGAGCTCGACTTTACCAAAACCTATATTGCACTTCAAAAAACTCGTTTTGGTGATGGATTATTCGTAAATATTGACGTGAGAGAGGACTGTTTAGAAAAATATATCGCACCAGTAACTCTACAAAATTTGGTAGAAAATGCCATCAAACACAATACCGCCGACGTTGAGTCGCCTTTGATAATTGATATTTTTACAGAAAATGATTTCATAATTATCAAGAACAATTTGCAGCGCTATAGAATTGTGGAAACAAGCAATAAACGAGGCCTAAAAAATATTAAGTCACTTTATCGATTTTATACTGAAAAGGAAATGGAGATAATTGATGACGGAGTAGATTTTACCATAAAAATCCCATTAATATAAAGCCTCTTAACTCTACATAGAGAATAGTGGCAATTTTGTAAAATAATATTTAATAATCCTAGTAAAAATCCCCTTGTTACTGAGCGTAGTCGAAGTACTGGGGGCTAGGTGGCTGTTATGAATGTATTAATTATTGAAGACGAAAGACTGATTGCCGAAGAGATGCAAAGCACTATTTTGGCCATAGATAACAATATCCATATTTTAGGTATAATTCCGAGCCTAAAAGCTGCAAATAATTGGTTTATGAGCAATACTGAGCCCGACTTGATTTTTTGCGATATCAAATTAAGCGATGGGCTTAGCTTCGAAATTTTTGAGAAGTTCATTGTTACATGCCCTGTTGTTTTTTGCACGGCTTATGAAGAATACGCCATTCGTGCCTTTAAAGTAAATAGTATCGATTATCTTTTGAAGCCAGTACAGGAGGTCGACTTGAAAGTTGCTATTGAAAAAGTTCAAAGAAACATCAATAAAAATTTATCGGAAGTTACTGATTTTCAGCAATTTATCAAATACCTGAATAATCCTGCGTTGGGTGCTCAACAATACAAGGAAAGGTTTATTATTAATTCAAACAATAAATGGATACCAGTTGAAACGAAGGATATTGCTCTTTTTTATAAAGATACTATCAACTTTGTTTATAATTTTAATGGCGAAAAATTTATTTATGATGTGTCGTCTTTAGACGAAATTGAAGAATTGTTGAACCCCCACATTTTTTTCAGGGCAAATAGGCAAGCTATTATTCATATCAATGCCATTCAGTCAGTAAGACCATTTGGCAATCAAAAGTTAATTGCCAAATTAAAAGCTCCGTTAAAACAAGAAATTGATATCAGTCGTGAAAAGGCACCGCTATTTAAAAAGTGGATGGATAGATAAAATAATAGCTAATTGACCTAATGCTAAACAGGTTCAATTTTAATCATTTTGCCTGAAATTAAAGTGTAGTAGGTTCTCCATGCTCTTTCTGTCTCATTATTCCAATCGTTACCGAGGCCTTTTTCCAACGTCCAAATCAAAGTCTCACCTATTTTTTTATAATATTCGGGTTTTACCCCATATTCGGTATTCTTGCTCGCAATCGCAATTAGATCCTCTCTAAGTTTGTCCAAATTATTGATATTCAATACTATAATGGTCATTAAGTCAATCAATTCTTTATATTGATCTTCTCTATCGCCTTTAAATATTTTTTTAAAAAACGGATATTCCAAAAATAATTTGGAGTAAAACACATCGCCAAATATTAATGGATCAATGTCCTTGAGCAGGCGCCAAGTTTTTTTAATTATAAGTATATCTTCTTTTTTCATCCTCCAAGTCCAGTTAATTATCCACTGAAATCTGCTTCAAAATTGGTAATTAACTAATCGGAAACGAAATTAACTTACTCTAAAAGTGTTTTTTATAAGTTGAAGTGGATGTAAATGAGGCTAAAGTGAGTAGAAAGAAGTTGGAATTGTCTTAGAAAAATGGATAAGATATTTTCATAAGGATTCCAATTTCATTTTTTTTAACTGTTAATTAAACTATAATTTAACCGTTTCCACTTTTTTCTTATCCATTTTACTGCCCCACCACCAAACAGTGATTCCAAAAATTACTGCAGGAATGCTCAACAATTGGCCAGTATTCCAGGTCATTCCTTGTTCATAAATGGTTTGGTTTTCTTTCAAAAACTCATAAAAAAAGCGAAGCGTAAATACCCAAATCATAAAAAGACCAGTCAGTAAGCCCGTCGGGGTTTTGGATTTATATTTATTCCAAATATAAAACATGATGAAAAACAAGGCTAAACAGCTTAAAGCCTCATACAACTGAGCAGGATGGCGTGGCACAACTGGGTAATATTCAGTGTTTTGTTGAAAACTAAAAGCCCAAGGGACATTGGTAGGTTTGCCTACTATTTCTGAGTTCATTAAATTACCCATTCTAATACAAAAACCTGCAAATGCTACCGTAATGGCCATTCTATCAGTAATCCAAAGGTAAGATTGATTGGTTTTGTTACGAGCATAAAAATAGAGTGCTACAAAAATCCCAACGCCTGCACCGTGACTTGCCAGCCCGCTATAGGGTGGTTTCACCATTTCCCAAAGCCATGGGCCTAAGCCCATTGTCTGTACAGCAGGGTATTCGTAAAAAACATAATGCCCAACTCTTGCTCCAATCACTGTTGAAAGAACCATGTACATGGTGAGAGTATCCACATCCGACTCCGGATGGCCCTCTTTTTTGAATATATGGACTAAAATACGCTGACCAATGATGAAACCTAGTGCAAATAATAATCCATAATACCTGATTTCAAATTCATCTATTTTGAATATTTGAGGATTTATATTCCAGTTAATCTCGAGAAGCATATTTATTTTTTAAAATTATCCAACAAATATAGTTATTCGAGGTGGACACACAAAAAGGAATTGATTCATAATGCTGTTTTTGACTTTTTATTTAAATAAGCTTACATTTGAGCCATGAAGGCCTTTTTTATTTTTTTTGTAAGATTATACCAAGCGATGCTTTCGCCATTTTTTCCTAATAGTTGCCGGTACGACCCCACTTGCTCAGTTTATATGGTACAGGCTATTGAAAAACATGGTGTGATAAAAGGTGGATGGTTAGGCCTAAAGCGTATTGGTAGGTGCAATCCATGGGGTGGGCATGGTCATGATCCAGTTCCTTAATGATTTCGGATAGGTACTTCAAAATTCACCAGTACATTACTTAATTTTTCAATTTTATTTTTTTTAATCTCAATCTTAATATCTAAGATCCAAAATCGAACAGCTCATTTGAAAATACTAATTGCACCAGATAAATTTAAAGGCTCACTTTCGGCTGAGGAAGTTTGTGAGGCTATAAAAACTGGTATTTTAGCAATGCTTCCTGATGCAGAGGTGATTATCTTGCCATTAGCAGATGGTGGAGAGGGCTTTTCTGAGGCAATAATTGGCAGTCACGAATCCAAGAAAATTGAACTCACCGTAAATGACCCCCTTAATCGGTGGAAATCTGCAAATTATTTTATTCTTGATAATACTATTGCAATTATTGAAATGGCCAATGCTTCTGGTTTAAAATTATTAAGTAGCTCGGAGCGCAACCCATTAAAAGCAAGTACTTTAGGCACAGGCGAATTAATCCGAAATGCAATTGAAAATGGCGCAAAGGAAATTATAATCGGAATTGGTGGGAGTGCCACCAATGATGCTGGTATGGGAATGGCCGCAGCATTGGGTTATCGTTTTTTGGATAAAAATGAGTCGGTTCTCAATCCATCTGGCGAAAATATGATAAAGGTTTGTCAAATAGTTGAACCTAAATCAAAGCCATGGACGAATATCGCAATAAAAGTAGCTTGTGACGTGACTAATCCTCTATATGGGATCAATGGGGCCGCCCATGTTTTTGCCAAACAAAAAGGAGCTAATGCACAACAAATCAAGCAATTAGATGATGGTTTGCGGCAATTTTCAAGAGTTGTGAATGCTCATTTTGGTAAACAGTTTCATTTTATCGAAGGGGCTGGTGCGGCTGGTGGATTAGGTTATGGCCTATTGACTTTTTTAGGAGCTGAATTAAAATCTGGTATCGATTTGATATTAGAAGCCAATGATTTTGAGAAGAAATTAAAGGACGTTGATTTGGTAATTACGGGAGAAGGAAAAATGGATATTCAAACCTTAAGTGGCAAAGTGGTAGCGGGTGTTTCCAAAAAAGCCAAAGAAAATAACATTCCTGTTTACGGTATTTGTGGTATTTCAGAACTCACTGAAAATCAAGTAAGTGAGCTAGGCTTATCAAAATTAAGCACTCTAAAATCTCCTGAAATTTCAGTTGATTATGCCATTAAAAATGCTAAAGAGTTAATAGTTGAAAGGATTAAGCAACTGTTGTAAAACCTAAATCTGTTTTCACTCAAACTGAAAAGCAAAATAAGTGCATTTCTTTTTGCCAACATTACGAATGGCATGTGAGGAACCAGATTCTAGGAAAATTATATCTCCCATATCGGCCTTAATCCATTGACCATCAATATATTCCTCTGTCTCTCCCTCTATTGGTACCAATATTTCGGCAGCACGATGTGTATGCGGAGGATGACTTTGTTTGCCTTTCAAAAGCGTAGTAGTATGCATTTCAAATCGCTTTGCTTGGGCGGTTTTATTGTCCAAAAAATTTCGTCTACCACCTAAGTCATGGGTTTTGTAAGCCGTTGAATCCCAATGAATTATATGTGTTTTGGTTATTTCTGGCTTTGGTGCAGGAGAATTATTGTTGTTTTTATTTTCATAGATCATCACCATATAAGTGGCCTTTTTTGTACCATTATTTACAATTCCATGCATATCGTTTGGTTTGATTATTGCCACATCACCCACTTTCAAATGATTTTCAAAACCCTCGACGGTTAGAGTTATTTCACCTTCCTTGATAATTATTAGCTCTTCAGTAGCATGTTTATGTGGATTATGTGATTTTAATCCTGCATTTACTGTGGTATAATGTGCGCTAAACGGTTTAAAGTCAAGCACTTCACCTGATAAAATGGATCGACGATAACCTGTTTCTTTTGGCTCTTTTTTCGCTTCGGCCAAATGATATACACCAGATTTTATCTGATTTTGGGCGAAAATAAAATTAACAAAAAATAGGTTAACCATTGTAAATACCCACAATATTTGGCTAGCATTACTTTTGCATTTTACATTTTTCATTCTAAATTTTACATTTATTTTATTTCCCATAAACATTCTTTAAATTATTTTCAAAATAAGTGTATTTATGGTTATAAAAATCCACAAAATCTTGCACATGAGGGTGACCCGGGTAGGGGGCATAAAAATGGGTCTTTGAGTTTCTATCATTTCGCCAAACAAGCATATAACTGAGTCGCATTTTTTCCGATTTTAAACTTTTTAAAAGTGATTGCATCCACCAACCATTATCGGTCAAACCCTCCAAACCTGTTTCTGTGAAGGCTGATAATTTTTTGGCTTTTCGGGCATAAGTATCTACTATTTTTAATTTCATAATGCCACTCGGCAAATCGTATTTACCACCTCTTCCAAAGTCGCCATAGTTGTCCATTCCTACCATATCCACAAAATCATCGCCAGGATATCGTTCTAAAAATTCGGCTTCAGTTTTGAATTTATTATCTGGCGAAAAAGCATAAATAAAATTGTGAACTTGCAGACTATCACGTAGATAGTTCACTGTAAATTGCCAGACGTCTATAAAGTCCTTACGACTGCAATGCGGCTTGCCCCACCAAAACCAGCCACCGTCAAACTCATGATAAGGCCTGAAAATCATGGGGGCCAATGTACCATCTTTACCTTTCACAGAATGGGCCCAACTACCAATTGTTCTCAAAATTTCCTTGTATTTTTCGTGATGTAATCCACCAGGTTTCAATAAAGGCATAGCCGCCACTGAAACAGAATCTTTCCAATAAAAACCTCCTTTAGAAGCGGGGTTTGAAAAATGCCAAGCAACTGTAGTGATGCCGCCACGATCATAAGTGTCGATTACATTTTTGCGTAAATTCTCTTTATTTCTTTCAACGATATTGGCTGGAGGCCCGTAGAACCCAGATAAATCAACCCCAATTACGCCAGGATGCGTGCCAAGAATCGATTTTACATCAGATCGGGCTGAATCACCTGACCAACCATGGCCATATTCTGTGGCATGCTGGTGGCCGAAAATGATATGCTTTTTGGAAGTTTTTTTGAGGTATTTGTAAAGTGCCTTTGTTTCTTTAGTAGCGTTTTGATCAATTTGGGAAAAAGAGAAATGAACAATTAAAAAAAAAAAAGAGGTTTTTAATAGAGTTTTCATATTGTAAAGCAAAGAATTTATTTTTAAAATGGTATCCTGCTTTTACAAGAAAAAATCGACAGCTTTATGAATGCTGCCGACATTAAATTATAGATTAATTCATATTATTTGAATAGAAGGTTTTTACCATAAATGATGAACTAATGGCTTTATATTTTTGTCATAAATTGACTTAAGCGATTCATTATCAATAGTTTTCAAAGGTTCTCTGTTGCTTGCTGAAACATTTTGTATAACCTGTTCCGCACGGGAAGCCCCCGGAATCACGGTACTTACTGCCTCATGATCCAATATCCATCTGATGGCTACCTCGGGCAAGTTTTCATTTTTGGGGAAAGCTCCTTTTAGGTCTTCAACAGCTTCCAAAGCCGTTTCATAATCAATTCCTGAAAAAGTTTCGCCTTTATCAAAATGCTCCCCATTTCTATTAAAATGCCGATGATCGCCTGCCTCGAAAGTGGTTGATTTTGAATATTTGCCAGTCAGTAATCCTGAGGCGAGTGGAACTCTTACAATCACTCCAATATCTCGTTTTTGGGCTTGCTCAAAAAATAGTTCTGCAGGCCGCTGACGAAATGCATTAAAAATGATTTGAACTGTTGTAACATTCTCATATTCAATGGCTTTCAATGCTTCTTCAACTTTTTCCACTGAAACACCCAAATTCAAAATTTTGCCTTCAGTTTTCAGCTTATCAAACTCAGCAAATATTTCAGGGCGATAATACACTTCTGTGGGTGGGCAATGCAATTGAATCAAATCCAAAGTTTCCAATCCCATGTTTTGCAAACTATCTTCCACATATTTTCTGAGAATTTGAGGCGTGTAATTTTGATTAATATGTGGATTAATCTGCCGACCGCATTTTGATGCCACATAAATTCGATCGGTTCTTCCTTTCAAAAATTTGCCAATGGCTTTTTCACTTAGCCCAGCACTGTATACATCAGCAGTGTCAATAAAGTTAATGCCTTCATCAACAGCGGTTTGTAATATTTTTTCTGCATTTTCAAAATTAAAATCAGATCCCCATCTGCCACCAAGTTGCCAAGTGCCCAATGATATTTCTGAAATTTTAAAGCCTGTTTTTCCTAATATTCTATATTGCATAACTAGCCCCTTGACCCTGTGGGTGGTTAAGAGTTTATTGGTGAAAAATGTGTGTTGTTTATTAGGTCTAATCTAAATATTTTAAGTTTTCGATAGATTATTTTGGTAAAATATTTTACCAATTCTATTTATATGGGCAATAAGATTTGAATTTGAAATTTGGTGAAATATTGACAGGTCAATTTTATAGGGCAGTAAAATATCGTCCAATTCATCTTCAATTTGACATTGAGTACTAAAGTTAAGATTTTCACCAACAAGAGTTAGATCAATATCTGAGGAATCAGAATAATTGCCCTTGGCTCTCGATCCATAAATTATAGTTTTATCAATTTTTGAATATTTTGATAAAATCATATTTATTTTTTGGATATCCGTTTCTCTTAATCCGAATTTCATGATAAATTATTTTGCTCTTCTAATAACTTAAGTTCCATTTTCTGTAGAAAATTTTCAAACTCATGGAAATAATTATTTACAATTTTGTTGAAAATATCATTGGCAGTTTCTTCATTGTATGTATGACTGGTTAAATTTCTGCTCTTTATCATTTCCATCCACGTGTGGCCATCCTCGATTAATTGTGCTGAAAAAGCTTCTCTAGTGGCATCTTTTGACGCAATAATTGAGTTGTTGCCTCTTGATTTAAGAAAGTCTCTCATTACATTCCAAGCTAATTCATGGGTATATTCAAATCTTTGAATTAAACCCTCTTTCATTATTTCAGCCGAATGGTCATTGCGATCAGCATGTTGCAATTTTCTAGTTAAAACAATTGCTTCTGATAATTTTACAAATGCTCTTTTGTAATTATCAAATCGCTGAACCCACCTTAAATCATCTTCCATTTAAAAGTTCGTTATTGATTTGTAAAACTATAAAATTTAACTCAAAATACCCTCAATAGCCGCCAATTCATCGACATCAAAATGCTTATTTTTCAAACATTCCAATGAATCCTCCAATTGCGATACTTTCGAAGCGCCAATCAAAACGGTTGTAATTCTCTCATCTTTTAATAACCAAGCCAAAGCCATTTGAGCCAAAGATTGATTGCGATTTAAAGCAATGTCATTGAGTTTTTTCAGTTTATCCACTAATTGAGGGGTAATCACATCTTCTTGCAAAAAGCCATGATCCAAAGCGGCACGTGAGCCGGCAGGTATTCCATTCAAATATTTATTGCTCAACAAGCCCTGAGCCAAAGGCGAAAAAGGAATACAGCCAACTCCTTCATTGCCCAATACATCCAAAAGACTTTTTTCGCACCAACGCTCCAACATCGAGTATTTGGGTTGGTGAATGAGGCAGGGCGTACCCAATTTTTTTAATATTGCCAATGCCTCTGTGGTTTGAGTTGCCGAATAATTAGATAGGCCCACATACAAAGCTTTGCCCTGTCTTACGATCAAATCCAAAGCCCCCATTGTTTCTTCCAAAGGTGTATTAGGGTCAGGCCTGTGTGAATAAAAAATATCTACATAATCCAGCCCCGTTCGTTTCAAACTTTGATCTAAACTGGCCACCAAATACTTTTTTGAACCCCATTCCCCATAAGGCCCAGGCCACATTAGGTAGCCAGCTTTAGAGGAAATAATCAGCTCATCCCGATAAGGCAAGAAATCTTTTTTGAAAATAACCCCAAAATTTTCCTCAGCCGAACCTGGAGGCGGTCCATAGTTATTGGCTAAATCAAAGTGGGTAATGCCCCTGTCAAAAGCGGTACGGAGTATCGCTCGATAGTTTTCAAATACATCCACTCCTCCGAAATTATGCCATAAACCCAAAGAAATTTCTGGTAATTGAATGCCCGATTTGCCACATCGGCGGTATGTCATTTGCTCATAACGAGCGGGTTTGGGTTGGTACATATCTTTTGTTTACGATTTTATGATTTAGGATTTACGATTTTTCCCCCAAAGTTAAATAATTTGGAGCAATAATGATTGGCTATTTACTGGCTAGAAACCTGCTGTCCGTTCCAAGCTTTTGGCGGTCCCGGGCACGCCTAGGTAGCCAAAAGGCTTTCCTCTGCCATCAGGGCTGAATAAATTATTGGTTGGCTATTTCGATTGCTTTCTTAACAAATTTAATATCAGCTACTTGCCGTCCCCCTTGGCTGGTCTCCTGACCAGCCAAGGGGGTGAATTAACTAGTCAAAATTTGCCACCCCTAAAATACTCCTCCCTAACCGCTTTTGCCGTTTTATGATCACCAGACGGTGACCAGCCCGGTGGCATAATTATTAATAAAAATGCATTCTTTAGGCTTCCAGCCTTTCCTATGTCTTTTATCAATTCCCAAATTTCTCCAAAATAAACGTCTAAAACATTATTGGTATTGATGTCTCTGGTAATGCCATAATCAATTTTAATATCCTTTTGCTCAGGCTGATAAGTACCGAAAACTCGATCCCAAATATTCAGCAAATTGCAATAGTTAGTGTCAATATAAAGCGGATTTTTGGCGTGATGTACTCGGTGATCGGAGGGTGAGAGGATGTATTTGCCAATAAAGCCCAGTTTATTGATGCCTAAAGTACCGTCTTTAAACAGGTTTTCGCCTACATGAATAAACGCCCCCCAAGTGCCGTCCACAAACATAATCGTAAACAAAAGTGGGGGATGAATACCCGCTAAAAGACAAATGGAACCTCGAATAAAATCGGCATAGGGGCCTTCCAAAAAAAAGTGGGTATAAGTTACCGATAGGTTCATGTGCTCAGGAGCATGATGTGTGGAATGCAAGCACCAAAAAAGCCGTACTTTATGACCCAAAAAGTGGTAAATAAAATGTGAAAACTCCCAAACTATATAACCGTAAATAAACCAATACCAAGTAAATGTAGTCTGAAATAAGGTATACTTGGGTAAATGAACCAAAAGAAATGCAATCACTCCAATTGAAATAAAACGAGAAATAAATCGGTTCAGAACATAAATCAGGAAATTAACTTTGTACACTTTGGCATGGGGATTTTTATAAATAATGCCCAACAAAAATTCTAAAAGTAACAAAAAAGGAATCAATGGGCCAATAATGGAAGTAAAACCATTGTAAGTAAGTAATGCCTCATAATTGCCTGATTCTATGATATTTAGGACTGATTCATAGCCTAAAAATCCCTTTATTTCTTTTAAAATTATATTGATTATTTCCAT
>JAZKGO010000186.1:0-5929 GCA_040385875.1 Bacteroidota bacterium | reverse complement strand
CCTCTTCCAATCAACGGCATTTGAGTAGCCATTACAGTAATAAATTGCACATTTGCTTCCAAAGGTAGTCCTGCCATATACAATACTGCATCTGAAACATGCTTTAGCTCCATTGTCGGTTCAATTTTTGTACTTCCATCGGCTTGGGGCATACCCGTTTTCATGGTGGCTGCCATAGCGGTATCGGCATTGCCAATATCTATTTGACAACAAGCGATATTGTATTTTCGGCCGTCTAACGAGGTGGATTTGGTAAGACCAGTGATGGCATGTTTGGTAGCTGTATAAGGTGCAGAATTAGGGCGAGGAGAGGTGGCAGAAATAGAGCCATTATTGATAATTCGCCCGCCCATCGGCTCTTGATTTTTCATGATTTTGAAAGCCTGTTGAGTACAATAGAATGCTCCTGAAAGATTGGTATCCAGCACTTTCCGCCATTCTTCAAAACTTATGTCTTCCAACAATCCTTTTGTGTTGGTACCTGCATTGTTGAATAACAAATCCAATCTACCAAATTTCTTTTTTACCTTTTCAAACAATTCTATTACTGATTTTGGGTCTGTAATATCAGCAACCACCACTAAAGAATTGGATTGAAATTCAGAACCCAATATAGCCGTTTCCTCTAACTTCGTTTGATTCCGGCCAACCAAAGCCACATTCCAACCGTTTTGCAATAAAGCTAAACTTACTGCCCTGCCTATTCCTGAGCCTGCACCTGTGACTAGGGCGTATTTTTTATTTTGCATTGAATTATATTTTTTTAGCAAAAATTTCAACTAAGAAAATCCAGATTAATCCATTAATCTTGGGAATCCAGATTCAGACAATATTTCACTCAAATTTTTTCCCTTTTGTAATCGTATTCCAATCATCCGTTCTGAAGCCGTTGGCTGGGTAACCTTCTGAATTAAAGAGGTTTGTGTCGTCAGGTGCATCTGCCCAAGCATAGCGAACGGCAGCTGGCTTCTTCTTGTTTGGGAATTCAACAACTACTTTATTGTCTACTATTGTTGCTTTTGCATACTGAAAAACTTTGTCAGAGCCAGCAATTTCAAAGCCTTTCAAATAGCCAAATCTATCCTTAATCATCAACCCTTTGCCGATATTTTTATATGTAATAATGGCCTTGCCTTTCTTAAAACTGACTGATTCGAACATAGGGCCTGAAGGAATAACCTCTATTCCATAGTCATTTTTCAAGGCTGTAGCAGCTAGCCTTTTAGCTACGTCTTGTTTGTTGGTTGGGTGAATATCTTTCGGATCACCAATATCGGTAGTTACTGCCATTCCAGTTTTCGGTAGACTTAGGGTCATAGTTTGGGCTTCTCTCAACTCCGCCCAACCGCTGCCTTGGTTGCTGTTTTGATAACCGCCAAAACTGGATAATTGTACCCAATAAAATGAAAAATCATCCTTCCAAGCCTTTCGCCAGTCATTAATCATTAAAGGGAAAGTTTGACGATATTGATAGGCTCGCCCCGCATTCGATTCACCCTGATACCATAAAACACCTCTGATAGCAAATGGAACCAATGGAGCAATCATACTATTATAGATGGTTGTGCCCACATTATTAGCACTATGAATGTACTCATGAGGCTCTGCAAAGGAGGGTAATATTTTCCAGTTTTCTGAAATGTCCACCCTTTCATTGTCGCCAGCAACATATAAATCACTGGGGTTTCCCATTAAACCCAACCCATAATATTTGGGATCGGTCATATTCTCAAATTTTATGACTAATTGATTTTGACCAGTTTTCCAAGTGCTGGGAGGGATATTGTATTTGCGTATTCCTGAAATTGTGGTGTCGGCAATCAATCGTCCATTGATATAGATTTGATTTCTACTATTTTGAATTCCTAAGCCTAATACCGTAGCTTTTTGAGCCATTGAGGCAGTAATATCAATCGTTTTTGCCATGAATCCCTTTCCTCGATAGGAGAATAATCCTTTCCAATCCCACTGACCAATCGGGCTGGGGGCGTTCAACCATTTAGAAAAATCATATCCTGTTTTCAAATATTTTGCTTCGTCGTCAAACGATGGATTGATGGCAGCGGAACCAAATATTTGAGTTCTTAACTTTTTATCCGTAATAGCATCCGCCTCAAGCCAATTGGCAGGAATATTTTTAGCGTAATCACTTAATTCTGAGCTAGAAAGCATGGCTTCTTTGCTGATCCATCCTTCTATTTGGGAGCCGCCCCAACTACTATGCAAAAGACCAATTGGTACATTGGTTTTCTGAAAAATCTCTCTTGCAAAAAAGAAACCAATCGCTGAAAAATCCCCAACAGTTTCCTCAGAGGCCAGTTTCCAATCGCCTGATTTTAAGTCTGTTTGAGGTGTCATGGTCACTTCATGTTCTACAAAAAAGTGCCTTATTTTGGGATAGTTTGCATCCTTTTTTTCTTTTGCAAAATCTTTGGCGGAACGAGTGCGCCATTCCATATTGGATTGGCCAGAAAGCAGCCAAACTTCACCTATTAAAATATCATTGACTGATAGATTATTTTTGCCATCTGAAACAGATAAAGTATAGGGCCCACCAGCCTCCATAGCGGGTAATTTTGCCAGCCATTTGCCAGATGCATCTGAATTAGTTGTAACCTTTGAATCTCCTAATATTACAGTAACTGGCTGATTAACAGCAGTCCAGCCCCATATGGGAATAGGCTTTTGTCTTTGCAAAACTACATGATCTGAAACAAGGCGAGCCAATTTTAGTTGAGCATTCCCAACAAAGCTGATGAATAGAAGAATTAATAGTGCTAGCTTTTTCATATAAAATTCAGGTAAAATGAGCATTAAAATATTTCCTAAATATAGGTAAGGATTTTTTAATTGGTGGTATTTATTACAACGATTGCGTAGATTTAGGAGTTAGATCATCTGCTTTTCTTCCATTTATAAATTGATTTGTTTATATATTTGTTGAAAATTTTTGTGGATAAGTTTTAGGTTTAATTCAAATTTTTGATCTAAAAAACTTCCAAACTTTTAAAACTAACAAACTCTCACATGATACATACAATGCGTTGGTATGGGCCAAACGACCCTACTTCTTTAATGGATTTGCGACAATCGGGCTGCACAGGAGTAGTTACAGCTCTACACCAAGTACCTGTTGGTGAGGTATGGACAATGGAGGAAATCAAAAAAAGAATTGCCATAATAGAAGCCGACAATCAGAAGTATGTGCCCTTGCATTGGTCAGTGGTGGAAAGCTTGCCTGTTCATGAAGATATTAAACGGGCTTTGCCAAGTCGTGACCGTATTATTGAAAACTACAAAACATCTCTTCGAAATTTGGGATCTTGTGGTGTGAAAGTTGTTTGTTACAACTTCATGCCGGTTTTGGATTGGTCTCGTACCGATTTGGCCTATGAGATGCCAGATGGGTCACGTGCATTGAGGTTTGTTTGGGAGGATTTCGCCATTTTTGATTTGTATATTTTGAAAAGGCCAAATGCGGCAAAAGATTATACCGATGAAGTACAGAAATCAGCCAAAGAAAAATTTGAAATGATGAAGGAGGAGCAAAAAAAGCTGCTCACTAACAATATGCTTTTGGGTCTACCAGGTGCTGAAGAAAGCTTTCAACTAGATCAGTTTCAGGCACATTTGGATACTTATGCCAATATTGATGCTCAAAAATTAAAAGAAAACCTGTTTTATTTTATCAGCCAAGTAGCTCCTGTGGCTGAGGAAGCAGGTGTGGTCATGTGCATCCATCCAGACGACCCGCCAAAGCCACTTTTGGGTTTGCCAAGGATTTTGAGCACCGAAAAAGATGTGGATGAATTATTTGAAAGTACTAATATCCGAGCTAATGGACTTACTTTTTGTACCGGTTCATTTGGTGTAAGGGCTGATAATGACTTGCCAAAAATGGCTGCCAAATTTGCCGAACGCATTCATTTTATACATTTAAGAGCCACTAAAAGAGAAGAAAATCCATTGAATTTCCATGAAGCAGATCATTTGGAAGGTGATGTGGACATGGTAGCCGTAATCAAAGAAATATTAATTGAAGAAAAGAGACGTAAAAATGATCGAGCCCCTGATTCCCAAATACCTATGCGTCCTGACCACGGCCATCAAATGATGGACGATCTCAATTCTTCCAAAAAAACTTACCCCGGTTACACCGCTATCGGTCGTATGCGTGGGCTCGCTGAATTGAGAGGGATTGAGCGAGCATTGGCAGCGTTGGTTTAATAAGTTGAATTACCACCCTCCAAACCAACACCATTTAATGTGCTATACAAGCTATATTTAGAAAAAAAATACAACTTTAATTTTCAATTCGATTTCAGTTCTGTAAATAACCTATTTTAAATTGAAAAAAATATGCAAAGAAGAAATGCATTAAAATCAATCACTACAGGCTTTGGGGCAATGATTGCGTTACCTGCTTGGGCAAATTCTTGGAATGAAAATTCTTTTCATATCACCAATTCCGTTTTTACAAAAATGGAAGAAAATACTTTGGTAGAAGTGGTAACCACCATCATTCCAGAAGGTAAAATACCTGGTGCAAAATCATTGGGTGTGCCAACTTATATCAATAAAATTGTAACCGATTGTTACGAGCCAAAAGCCCAAGCTGACTTCAAAACAGGCCTTGAAAACGTTGAGAAAATAGCCCAATCCATTCATTCAAAATCATTCGAATCTTGTGATAGTATCCAGAGAATGAGCGTATTAAAAGCGATGGAAAGCTCTGGTGATACGGCAAAAAAAGCATTTTTCAACCTAATAAGAAACATTACTATCCAAGGCTACACCACTCGTGAAACCATCATGGTCGACCATTTGAAATATGTAATGGCACCGGGGCATTATTATGGATGCGTTTCTGTGTAGTGATGAGTTATGAGTGACAAATGATGAGTTTAGAGCTAGTAGAAGTGTACCTCTCAGAGGCTGTGACCTTTGGTCGCCCTAGGCGAAGCAAAATTACAAAACTATTTTTCTATAAATCATCCTGTTTCCTGTAAATCAATAAAGTCATGTTCAATTTTGATTTCCTGTATTCCTGAAATTCCTGTAAAAATCGTGCTCTAACAATTGCAAAAAATCGTGTTCTAAATGCATACAATAAAACAAAAAAATACCTTCGACGCCATAGTAATCGGCTCAGGAATATCGGGTGGATGGGCAGCTAAAGAGCTGTGCGACAAAGGTTTAAAAACTTTGGTTTTGGAGCGAGGTCGTGAGGTGAAACACGTGACAGACTACCCAACCGCCATGAAAAATCCATGGGATTTCGAATATGGTGGTCAGGTGCCAATAGAAAAAAGGAAGGAATATGGGGCAAGATTTTTAAACGAAGCCACCATGCAATGGGCTCTAAAAGCCGACGAACAGCCAATTATTCAAGAAAATCCTTTCACCTGGACTCGTGGGTATCATGTAGGGGGCAAGTCACTTATGTGGGCTCGCCAAACTCAGCGCTGGAGCGATTTTGACTTTGAAGGCCCGGCCAGAGACGGTTTTGCAGTCGATTGGCCGATTCGTTACAAGGATTTAGCACCATGGTACAGCCATGTAGAAAAATTTGCTGGTATTTCTGGCAATAAAGATGGGCTAGAAGTACTCCCTGATGGTGAGTTTTTGCCAGGCATGCAATTGAGTTGTATTGAGGAGCATTTCAAGAAAGAAATTGCCAAACATTACCCCGATCGATACCTAATTCAAGGCCGATGTGCACATATTACCGACCCGCAACCTATTCATAATGAGCAGGGTAGGGCGCAATGTCAAAACCGGAACCTTTGCAATCGAGGCTGCCCACTGGGTGGTTATTTTAGCAGTAATGCGTCCACTTTACCATGGGCTGCCAAAACGGGCAAACTTACTTTGAGGCCTCATTCGGTCGTAGAATCGATTATTTATGATGAGAAAAATGGGAAGGCAA
>JAZKGO010000185.1:0-2119 GCA_040385875.1 Bacteroidota bacterium | reverse complement strand
AACCCATTAAAAGAATCGGAAGGGTGATGCCGTTTTTTCGAATATTCTGCAATTGATCCATTAATAGGCTGAGAGTCATGCCATTATCTAACGCTTTTTGGCCTGAGTTTTGGATGGTTTCGCCATCCGCAACTGGGTCCGAATAGGGGATACCGATTTCCACAATATCCACATCTGCTGCCTGAAGAGCATCCAAAATTGGCAGGGTATCATCAATATTGGGAAAACCAGCTGTAAAATAGATGTTTAGTATCTGGCCTTTTTTATTTTCGAAAAGTGAATTTATTCTGTTCATATTAGATGTTCGATTATTTTCGCAGAACCCTGCGGGGATGTTTGATGTTGGGTTGTGTTTCGGAGTGATTTGCGGTAGGGATTGAGGCGGCATCCTTTTTTTTATTTTGCCATCGACTAGGATCAGGTTTCAAATAAAAAAAAGATATAGCCGAAAGCCCGGTACCTGCCTTTGACGTGCGTTTAGCTTGCGCTCAGCAAAAAGTCGAGGCAGGCAACCGCCCAAATTATTTTACAAATATTTCATATAGGTATCCAAATCTTTATCGCCACGACCTGAAAGGTTAATCACTGTAATTTGATTGGGCTCTAATTTGAGATAATCCAAAACGGCCAATGCGTGTGCCGACTCCAATGCAGGGATAATGCCCTCAAGCTTACTTAATTGGAAGGCGGCATCTAGAGACTCTTTGTCAGTAATGGCATAAAACTGGGCTCTTTTTGTTTCCCAAAGGTGTGCATGAAGCGGCCCAATACCCGGATAATCCAAACCAGCAGAAATGGAATGGGGCTCCACAACTTGTCCGTCAGGTGTTTGCATGAGCAGGCTTTTTGAGCCGTGCAGCACTCCCGGTTTTCCCAAAAAAGTAGTCGCTGCCGATAGACCAGATTCGATACCAAAACCAGCAGCCTCAGCTGCAATTAACTGAGTATCAGGAGCATCTAAATAATGATAGAAAGCACCAGCGGCATTAGAACCTCCACCCACGCAAGCAATTACGAAGTCCGGATTTTCACGACCAATTTTGGCATTTAGTTGCCATTTTATCTCTGCTGAAATCACGGACTGGAATCTCGCCACCATATCTGGGTAAGGATGCGGCCCCACCACGGAGCCAATGATATAATGTGTATCTGTTGGGTGATTAATCCAGTGGCGAAGCGCCTCATTTGTCGCATCTTTGAGCGTTCGAGACCCAGATTTGGCGGGTCTTACTTCCGCTCCCAACATTTTCATACGGGCAACATTGGGTGCCTGGCGGGCGATGTCCACCTCACCCATATACACAATACATTCCAAACCCATCAATGCACAAACGGTGGCTGTGGCCACTCCATGTTGGCCAGCACCCGTTTCTGCCACAATTTTTTTCTTCCCTAATCGCTTGGCAATGAGTATTTGGCCGATTGTATTATTTACCTTATGCGCACCTGTATGACAGAGATCTTCACGTTTCAGATAAATATTTGAATTGTATTTTTCTGAGAGCCGCTCCGCTAAAAATAAGGGGGTAGGTCGACCCACATAATCAGTCAATAGCTGATGAAATTCTGTTTGGAAATCAGGGTCATTGATATAGTTAAGGTAGTTTTCCTGAAGTTCTACCACATTTGGATAGAGCATTTCTGGCACAAAAGCTCCACCGAATTGCCCATAATAACCGTATTTATCTATTTGATAACTAGACATTTATATATATTTTACTTTTATTTAAACTGAAAATTTATCTTTGATTTCTAATACTTTTTTTAGTTTATCGATATCTTTTAAGCCAGGTTCTATTTCAAATTTCGAATTCAAATCAAGGCCGTGAAGATATTTATTTTGCAAAAATAATGCTTCTTGAAAATTAACTTCATCGATACCCCCTGCCAATAAAAATGGTACAGAACCCAGATATTGATTTAAGATTGTCCAGTCAAATCGTTGGCCACTTCCACCTTTCTCGGAGGTTTTTGTATCAAAAAGAAACAAATCTACCACCTTTTCATAAGGCTTTGTATGTTCAAAATTGAAATTGTCGTCCACCGAAAAAGCCTTCATTACACCCACTCCATTTTCCTTTAATTTCTTGCAAAATTCAGCGGACTCGTCGCCATGCAA
>JAZKGO010000184.1:7198-10654 GCA_040385875.1 Bacteroidota bacterium | reverse complement strand
CTCCCTTTCATCAATCCTGGGGGCAATTTTAATTTACCGTCTTGCATTTTGTTCATGCTTTTCATCATTTTACGCATGTCGTCAAATTGCTTAAGAAGGTTATTGATTTGTTGCACAGATGTGCCAGAACCGGCCGCAATACGTTTTTTTCGGTTCATTTCTAATATTTCTGGCTTATGACGCTCCTTGGGAGTCATTGATTGTATAATTGCCTCAATAGGTTTAAATGAGTCATTGCTAATATCGGCATCTTTTACTGCTTTCCCCATTCCAGGTATCATACCCACCAAATCTTTGATATTTCCCATCTTTTTGATCTGCTGCAATTGGGAATAGAAATCATCTAAATTAAATTGATTTTGGCGAATTTGACGGTTAATTCTATTCGATTCCTCTTCATCAAAAGCCATCTGCGCTTTCTCCACTAAAGAGATTACATCACCCATTCCTAGAATACGGTTGGCCATACGATCTGGGTAAAACAGATCCAAAGCTTCCATTTTTTCACCCGTGGAGATGAATTTAATTGGTTTATCTACAATGGTTCGAATAGAGAGTGCGGCACCACCACGGGCATCACCATCCAATTTAGTCAATACAACTCCATCAAAATTGAGTCTTTCATTAAAGGTTTTAGCAGTATTTACCGCATCCTGACCCGTCATTGAATCCACCACAAAAAGCGTTTCTGAAGGATTGATTGATTGCTTAACTGCCTCAATCTCATTCATCATGGCTTCATCAACGGCCAATCGACCCGCAGTATCCACAATCACCACATTCTTACCCATTTTACGGGCATACTCAACTGCCTTCTTAGCGATATCAACTGCACTTTTATTTTCAGGCTCCGCATAAACCTCCACTCCTACTTGCTCGGCCAACACTTTAAGCTGATCAATCGCCGCTGGTCGGTAAATATCACAAGCCACCAAAAGCACCTGACGACCTTGCTTTTTGATATGAGCTGCCAACTTACCTGAAAACGTAGTTTTACCTGAACCTTGCAAACCAGCTATCAAAATCACCGCAGGAGAGCCTTTAATATTGATATCTTGCTTTTGTCCACCCATCAGTTGGGTCAACTCTTCTTGCACAATTTTCACCAACATTTGGCCAGGCTCCACAGCAATATTGATCTTCTGACCCATTGCCTGATCTTTGATTCGGTCAGTGATATCTTTGGCTACTTTGTAATTAACATCAGCATCCATCAGAGCCCGTCTGATTTCCTTAACGGTACTAGCTACATTGACATCGGTGATTCTACCGCTTCCTTTGAGGGTGCGGATGGCTTTATTTAACTTATCTTGTAAATTTTCAAACATAATATTATGGCAAATTGGACTGCAAAGATAGCTATTTTTCGCTGAAGGATTAATAAAATCATTTGGTTTTCTATATTAATTATCTGAAATTGCAGCCTATTATTTGAGAAATTTATTATGGAAAATCTAAAAATTGCGGCAATACAAACGGATATTTATTGGGAAAATATTACAGCTAATTTGGCAAGTTTAGAAGAAAAGTTGGCCAATATTGAGGGTAAGCCCGATTTAATTTTATTACCTGAAATGTTTAATACAGGTTTTACAATGAAAGTCTCTGATCTTGCGGAACCTATGAACTTTACTACTTTCAAATGGATGAAACAAATGGCGCAAAAACATCAAGCCGTTATCGCTGGAAGTTATATTGTGAACGAAAATGGTGAAAATTATAATAGGCTGGTTTGGATGGAGCCAACAGGCAATTTTGATAGCTACGATAAGCGTCATTTGTTTAGAATGGGTGACGAAAACCGATATTTTGCTGGGGGGAAAAAACGGATTATCAAGCAAATAAAAGGATGGAATATTTGCCCATTGATCTGTTATGATTTAAGATTTCCTGTATGGAGTAGGAACGTTGGCAACGAATATGACTTATTGATTTATGTGGCCAATTGGCCCAAAGCCAGAGCCCATGTTTGGTCTAATCTGCTTATTGCCAGAGCATTAGAAAACCAATGCTATGTGGTGGGGCTTAACCGAGTGGGTGAGGACGGTATGGGCCTAGCCTATTCTGGTGATACAGCTATCATCAACTATAAGGGGCAAACTTTAACTTCTGAAACCGAAAAAGAATACATATTAAATGCTGAACTAAATCTTGCCGAATTAAATGATTTCCGAAGAAAATTCCCAGCCTATTTGGATGCAGATGAGTTTGAGATTGCCCCCTAGCCCCCAGTAGGGGAATTTATATTAACTTTATATTTTTTTGAATTGATTAATACCAATTTATCACTTCACTTTTGAGACTCTAAAATATTTACCATCTTGCTTGGGTGCGTTGGAAAGCCCCTCTTCTCTCGTGATTGAAATCTTAGGTTCATCTTCTCTGAAAGCGTTCAATTCTTGAGTCATATGAGTAAGTGGTGCCACATTTTCCGTATCAATTTCATTCAGCTGCTCCATCCAATTGAGCACACCTTCGAGCTTTTTTAACATTGCAGGCTCTTCATCTGGTTTTATTTCCAAACGGGCTAAATGGGCTATTTTATGTAAAGTTTCCTGATCTATTTTCATTATTATTTGTCAATTTTAATCTATAAACTATATTTTAGAATTTTTTTCTAATTCAACCTCCAGGTCAATTCCATGATATCTATTCAGCTCATTCTGGATTGTATTCCAAGTTTTCTCTTTTAATTCATCCATGTTTGAGGTTTTCATTCCAATTGTTGAAATCGGTTTGTGCACGATTGCTTTTACTGGTAATCGCTTCATTATCAAGTCTTCATCCCAAATAATTTGATGATTATTGAGCAAAGTAATGGGTACAATTGGCACTTGATTTTGTATGGCCATCAAAAATGCACCCTCTTTAAAAGCCTTTGCCATTTGTGGTGGATTTCTTGTAACTATACCTCCCTCTGCAAACATCATCATGCTTCTGTTTTTTTTGAGGGCTTTCATGGCCCTAGTCATGGAAATAGCCCTACTTCCTTTTTCGCTTCGATCGACTTGAATATGTAATTTGGTAAACATATAGCCCAATAGGGGTATTTTTTTTACTGAACTTTTTCCAACAAATGCATAATAATTGTCGATAATCACCCCCAATGTAGCAATATCCCAATAAGAAAAATGATTCGAAACAAATACATAAGTCCCTTTTTTATCAGGCATAAACTGGTAGTCCACCTCCACTTTCATTCCAATTATTAGGAATAGTATTTTGCCCCAAATTCTATTGAGCTGGTGGGCAAATGGCTTCCATTTTTCCTTTTGCAAGGCAACCCAATAAATCGGAAACAGACCAACAAATATGATTACAAACCAAAAGCCAACCCAGCAAGTATACACAATTCCAACAAATTTTTCAAAACTGTTTACTTTACTAAAGTTCGAATAAGCCATTTTTTGAATTCTATTCCAATTTTAAAGAGAATCAAACATTCATCTCTCTCAA
>JAZKGO010000184.1:5459-7098 GCA_040385875.1 Bacteroidota bacterium | reverse complement strand
CCTTGAAAAAGAACTCCCATTTCACGTCTAATAATCTTTATTGAGTCTTCGTCAGTATTCAAAAAGTCTCGACCATCATACAAAACCCTTCCTTTTTCTGGCTTGATAAGGCCAAGCATACATTTTAGAAGCACCGACTTGCCAGTTCCAGAGCCACCAATAATCAAACTAGTATTGCCTGGCAAAAATTCGCCACTAATATCTATTAGAATATCTCTCCCATCAAATGATTTGCTAATATTTTGAATTTGAATCATTTCGTTGGTTACTGGTTATTTGAAAATAGGTTATTGGTAAATTGTTAAATGGCTGAATTGTTTTATCGCATTACGCAATACGATGACGCTTTATAACAGCAATTGTGCCAGCAAATAATCAGCTATTAGTACTGATATACAGCTACTTGTCACTGCATTTGTACTGGCTATACCTACTTCCAAAGCTCCACCTTTTGTGTAGTAACCTTTGTAAGCGGATATGGAAGAAATTAAAAATGCAAAAACAACAGATTTAATAAGTGCAAAAGGAATGTTGAAAGTATTAAAATCAGATCGGATGCCATAAATATATTCCTGAGGTGTAATATTACCCGTTAAAGTACCCGCCAAATAGCCCCCATAAATCGAGAGAAAACCTGCTAAAATGACTAACAACGGAAACATGAGGATGGAAGCCACAATTTTGGGTAAAACCAAATAAGAGATCGAATTGATTCCCATCACTTCGAGCGCATCTATTTGCTCGCTTATACGCATGGTACCAAGCCCGCCCGCAATATTTGAACCAACCTTTCCTGAAAGTACCACACAAGTAATAGTGGGTGCCAATTCAAGCAAAGTCATATCCCTCACTATCAAGCCAATAGTATATTTGGGTACGAGAGGGCTCACTAAATTATACGCTGTTTGAATACAAGTAACCGCTCCGATAAATGAGGAAACAATACTTACAATGATGATGGAATTAACCCCAATTTCTTTGGCTTCCTCAAATATTAAATTGATATAAGTTTTAAATTTCTCCCTATTTCTCAGTAGACTACCTAAAAAAATAAAATACCTTCCTAAATTTGACATAGACTTTATGGCTTTTCCCTATTTTGCTAAAGCATTTATTTGGGTCTATTGAGATTAAATTAACAACAGAATATAGCAATAACATTACAACAAAGATAATGAACAAATTGATAGTAGTAAGTGGTGCAACCGAAGGTATTGGGAGAGCAATTGCAGAAAAGTTTATAAAAAATGGTTTTGACTTAGCTATTTGTGCAAGAAAAGAACAAACCCTACTCAAAACCAAGGAGCAATTGGAACAAATGAGCCTTGGAAATAAAGTACATATTTGTCAAGCCGATTTATCTAAAAAAGAGGATTGTCAAGTATTTATTGATTTTATTAATAATCTAAATATTCCGGTGGCTGTTTTGGTAAATAATGCTGGCTTTTATTTGCCAGGCCAAATCCATTTAGAGGCAGAGGGTCAATTAGAAGCGATGATTAATACAAATTTATACAGTGCTTACCACCTGACAAGAGGCCTTGTAAATCAGATGATTAGCGATAAAAAAGGGCATATTTTTAATATTTGCAGTGTGGCCAGTATACTCCCCTACCCCAATGGGGGCTCTTACAGTATT
>JAZKGO010000184.1:0-5359 GCA_040385875.1 Bacteroidota bacterium | reverse complement strand
TTTTTGGTAAAATTCGGTGTCTTTCAATTACCACTATAATAGTCAAAAATAAAATGAAAATTACTCCATGAAAGCCCATTGAAACCCAAATATTGGGAATTATAACAAATGAATTAAGCCAGATCAATAAGGTAGAACCAGCTAAATAACCCATGATTGTTCGGACATTATAAGGCACTGGAAAAAATTTGTTTCCTAAAAAGTAGCAGAGCACCGTCATAGCCAACGCCGATATCATAAATGCCCATGCACAACCCATATAGCCAATTTTCGGAATTAAGATATAGTTTAACAAAACGTTGATAACCGCCCCAAAAAAAGTAATATAGGTACCAAATTTTGTTTTATCGGTGATTTTAAACCAGACCGCCAAATTATTGTAAATACCTAAAAGCACATTTCCCAATAATAATAAAGGAACGATTCCAATTCCTGATCTAAAGCTTTTTCCAATAAAAATAGTGGATATAATATCCAAATTGAGACAAATTGCTACCCACAAAATACAGCAAAAAAGCGTGAACCATTTAGTTACTTCCGCAAAAAGTGAAGGAGCGCTTTTATCCTCTGCCTTTGAAAAAAACAATGGATCAGCTGCAAACCGAAAGGATTGAGTGGCCAAACTAATCAATACCGAAAGTTTATAACAATTGCCATAAATACCGATAACTGACTCATTACTAAGCCCTTGGTAAAAGCCATCAGGCAGTATTTGTCTCAACATGATTCGGTCAAACTGCAGATTTACCATTCCTGCTAAACCCAATATGAGTATTGGATAGCCGTACTCCCACATTTTTGTGAACTGTTTTTTATCAAAATAAAAACTGAACTTATTTACAAGCTCCTCCCATAGCAAAGGTATATAAATCAAATTCGCTAGGAGATTAGCAATCACAATATAACCCACTCCCAACGCAGGGAAATAAATCTTAGAAATAATGGGTTGTAAGCTCACTAGCATTTTACCTTCTGAAATATTTTTGCAAAACCACAAGAAAAAAACATTCAGAAATACATTGATGGCAATGCTGGAGAGGCGGATTGTAACATATTTTTTGGCTTTGTTTTCCAACCTTAATCGGGCAAATGGAATGGCAACGATTGTATCCAAGCCAATAATAAAAGCCAATAAAACAATTATATAACCTTGCCCAGGATAGTTCAAAGCAAGGATAAAATCATTTGAAAACAAAATGATTAGAATTGTAAAGAAAGCCGTACTTGTGATTAATGCCGTTTGTGAAATATTGTAAACTGACTGAAAATTTTCCTTTTCTTTGGTCGCAAATCGGAAAAAAGTAGTCTCCATTCCGTAAGTATAAAGCACATTTAGGAAGGTAACCATCGCATAAAGCTCCACTATGATGGCGGTTTCATCGGGCAAAAAAGCTCTTGTATGGATAAAAACCAACAAAAAATTGATTGACCTCCCCAAAATGGAGTTCAATCCATAAATGGCTGAATCACTGGCTAGTTTTTTAAGAAAACTCATGTAGGGTTAAAAGCAATTTAAAATCGCAACGGAACAATAAATCAAAATGAATTATTGTTTCTAAAAAGATAATTCACTCAAATTTAAACGGATTTTCTTGATAAAATTATTATTATCGCCATGATGGCTGTAAATTTATCTATTGATTCACAAAACTAAAATCTGATGCTCAAAAAATCGCTAATCGTATTATTCTTTCTCATATACATTCAATCAGCTAATAGTCAAACAGTTACCTATTATCCTTGGCAATCTTTGTTCGAGGTAAGCACTAATCCGCAACGGACATTATGGTTACAATTCAGACTTCAGGGAAACTCTGTTTTCTCCTCGATGAATACTGAAATTGCTCCTATGATTACTTTCAAAAAAAACGAAAAATCAATCTTTTATTTTGGGCCCGGCGCTCAAATCAATTTATTGAACGATTTGAATGATAAAGAGATTTTGAATGGTTATTTCTTTAATATTGGAACCAGAGTATACCCTTTCGAAAAAACAAAAAATGTGGCCATCGCTTTCGAATTATCACCCTATGCCAATAAAGACTTTGACATTGGCACTTGGCGGTACCTTTTCGGCCTTTCCTATACTTTTTGATAGCATTAATTAATATTCTTTAAGAAAAACTTTTTCATAACTTGCTCTCCCTCAAATAGCTGATAAAATAAATACGCTATGGTAAATAAGTAAAGGCATGCAATAAAAGTGGTTTTGAAAAAAAATAGATCATAAACCCCCAAATTGTAATGTCTGTGAATATACTCTAAACTCAAAAAATGGGCTAAACTACCGGTGAAATAAGGGATGAATTTTTTATATAAAATAGCATAGCTCACCAAAAAAATAAATGCTGGATGTGAATACCGCTCATGCATTTGGGTATTGAAAAAGAAGAAAATCAACGGAATCAAGGAAGCTGAAAGTAAAGTTTTTTCCAATGAAAAATCAAGTTTTATTTTTTGAAAAACCAGTCCGAAATAACTTTTTGCAAAATGAAATAGCGCAAAAAAGCTGGCAATACAAAAGAGTATAAAACCCCATCTATTCATTGAAATTCCCCCTATCAATGTCGAATCAGGTGTAACAGATGCCGTATAAACATTTAAATCTTTTGCTAAAAACCAAAAATTAAAAGCTCCATAGCTCACGAAAGGGTACTTGCCAAATGAATTTTTGATTACGTTTTTCACCAAACCCAAATCATGAGTTTGATAAAAAGGAAAAATAATAATCAGCTCAATTACAATTAGGGCTAAGGCAGTATAAATCAGCTTTTTAATATCAAATTTCTCAATGACTATCTTCAAATTGAGCATGCCTATAATTGGCAAAAAGATAGCCGCTTGCAATTTGAGATTGAGTGCTAATAAAAATAGAATACAAGAGCCAAAAAAGTAGCCAAAATAAGCCATCAAAAAGGAGGCAAAAATAAAACAAACCACCATCCCATCAATTTGCCCCCAAAAAATCGTATTGTACAATACCATTATATTCAATACATAAAATAATGACCAACCAAATGATTTGAGGGGATTTTTCAAGTACTTATTTACCAAAAGATAAACCAAATAACCGGCCACCATATCAAATATCAAAGTGAACGCTGAAAGATATTTTAGGTTCTTAATAATTTGAAAATCAGTACCTTGTATTTTAGCATAGGCATAAAGCACATAGGTGTAAAGTGGTAAATAATCGATTCCAAATCTATAAATTTTACCGAGGCCATGTTGTAAAGAATATTGCGCCCATTTACCAAACACAATCGCATCAGTATGGTAGCCAAAACTCGGCATATAGAGAAAATACACCAAATAAACTAAAAGGAAAAGGCCAATTATTTTGAAATTGAGGTGAAGCAAAAGTTTTTGCATTGAGGTTGGAAAATTGAACTTTTCGAATTTTTAAACTAAAATACTAAAACAAAATTAGTAAAAAAGAAGCCCAATTTTTATGTGAAGTCTATAATTAGCTCCAATATTGTTTAAATTTTTAGCCTCAATCGTTTTTATAGGAATAAAATATAAAAACAATTAATAAAACTTTTGCAGACTTAAAATTTTTCCGTAAATTTGCACCTCGATTTCGAATAACAACACACAAAATATAATACAATGAGCGAGTTAATTAAGTTGATTGAAGCTGAGAGCGCTGGTCGCAGAGCGGATCATCCAGAATTTAAGTCTGGTGATACCATCAACGTGCATGTAAAAATTCGTGAAGGAAATAAAGAGCGTATTCAGGTGTTTCAAGGCACTGTAATTCAACGCCGTAACCCATCAAGCAATGGTGAAACCTTCACAGTTCGCAAGATTTCTAATGGTATTGGAGTAGAAAGAATATTCCCAATCCTATCCCCAAATATTGATAAAATTGAAGTGCTACGTAAAGGTAAGGTTCGTCGTGCTCGTTTGTTCTACCTACGTGGTAAGCAAGGTAAAGCCGCTCGTATCAAAGAGCTTAAGAAATAATTTTTCAAATAAATTATTGATAGCCAGCTCTTTACAGGGTTGGCTATTTTTGTTTAATAAGCCCCTTAACCTCCTGTGGGGGAACATTTTAAAACCTATTTAGGGTCTAAATTCTTATGGAATTCTTCAAATATCAAGGCACTGGCAACGATTTCATCCTAATTGATGATCGAGATAAAAAATTTAATCTTGGCCAATCAGCCATTGAAAACCTATGCCATCGTCGTTTTGGAATCGGAGCCGATGGTTTGATTTTATTGCAAAATGCGGAAGGATATGACTTTAAAATGGTCTATTTCAATGCCGATGGCACTGAAGGGAGTATGTGTGGCAATGGAGGCCGTTGTATTGTTCGCTTTGCACATGATTTAGGAATAGTCGGAGAGGCTGCTAAATTTATAGCTACAGATGGTGAGCATTTGGCCTCTGTTTGCGACGAAGATATTTTTCTCAAAATGATTGATGTGCCTGTGGTGGAGCAATTTAGCGACCATGATTTTGCCAACACTGGTTCACCACATTATATTAAATATACCCATTCTTTAGACGAAGATGATGTATACGAAATAGGCCAAAAAATACGGTATTCGGATGAATGGGTGGCTAAAGGGGGGACCAATGTCAATTTTGTACAATTGAATGATAGCCAAACCATCGCCGTGCGCACTTACGAGCGAGGGGTGGAAGACGAAACCTATTCATGTGGCACAGGGGTGACTGCCTGTGCTTTATCGGCCAATTTAAAACATGGAATAGAATCGCCCATCCATATCAAAACTTTGGGTGGTGAGCTTCAGGTTTCTTTTCAAAAAAATGCAAGCAACTCATTTTCAGATATTTATTTGATTGGTCCTGCTCTAAGAGTATTCCAGGGAGACATTAGTTGTTAGTTGTTTGTTATTAGTTGTTTGTTTAATTTGGTGATTTTGTTAAAGAATAACAACAAATATGGAAACCATTACAGTAGCCAAAGGTGAATTTATATTGAGCACAGAAAAAGCTAAAATGGACTTGCCTATTATCCATCACTACCTCGCCAATCAATCTTATTGGGCCCAAAATATACCTATTGAAACGGTTCAATTAGCGATTGAAAACTCATTAAACTTTGGGATATTTCACAATAATAAACAAATCGGTTACGCTCGAATAGTTTCAGATTTTGCAACAGTTGCCTATTTGGGCGATGTATTTATTTTACCTACCTATCGTGGTTTGGGATTATCTAAATGGATGATTGAAAATATAATGTTACACCCCAACCTTCAAGGGCTTCGGAGATGGATTCTTCTCACTGCCGATGCACACGACCTGTACAAAAAGTTTGGTTGGTCGTGCATTGCAATACCCGAAAGATGGATGGACAAACACAACCCAAATGTGTATCAGT
>JAZKGO010000183.1:0-34946 GCA_040385875.1 Bacteroidota bacterium | reverse complement strand
ACTTGTTAAATGACTTCAAAACCAATACTGAAATCCCACCCTACATCGGCTCATTGTTGAAAAATGAGCAAGATATGCTATTGTATGAGGGGTTAAGAAAGGGGATTCGGAGGTATTGAAAGAAGTCTGAATCAGGATTAACCTGATTTTAGGATTTTCTTGATTTCTTAAATCGTGTAAATCAATTAATCCTGAAAATCATGTTTCAGACAAAAAATGAGCAAAAAATGATCTTTACTTTCAATGCAAACTCATCTTCAGATAAATAGAATTTATAATTCGTAAATCAAAAATCGTACCTCCTACATGTTCCTAAACTTCTTCCTTTTCCTAAAAGACAAAAAATTCCCTGCTTCGGTAACGGAATATTTGAATCTTTTGGCGGCTTTAAAAAGTGAGGTGATTGGTTATGATGTTGAGGAATTTTATTATTTGAGTCGCATCGTTTTTGTAAAAAATGAGAGTTTTTTGGATAGATATGACCGACTTTTTGGTGAATATTTCAAAGATGTTGCCAATATATCAAGCGAGTTAATTACCACATTTTCAGAAGATTGGCTCAAAAAAAACCTCGAACGAACATTCACTGAAGAAGAAAAAGCAGCCATAAAAGCTATGGGTGGCTTGGAGGAACTTTTGAAACGACTAGAAGAACTTACCAAAGAGCAAAAGGAACGTCATCAAGGAGGCAGCAAATGGATTGGAACGGGTGGTACCTCCCCTTTTGGCAACGGTGGCTACAATCCAGAAGGCATCAGAATAGGCGGAACTGGTGGTGGCCGAACAGCTGTAAAAGTCTGGGACGAACGCAATTTCAAAAACTATGACGACGACCTAGAACTAAATACTCGCAACATGAAAATGGCTTTCAGAAGACTCAGAATATTGAGTAGAGAAGGTATTGAAAATGAATTTGATTTGGAAGGCACCATCGACAGCACCTCTAAAAATGCTGGATTGCTTGATATTGAAATGCGAGCCAGCCGAAAAAACAAAGTAAAAGTACTTTTATTACTCGATGTTGGCGGTTCAATGGACGATTATATCGACCTTTGTTCTCAGCTATTTTCGGCGGCAAAATATCAGTTCAAGCATATTGAGCAGCTATATTTTCATAATTGTATTTATGAAAACCTTTGGAAAGACAACGAACGTCGCAATCAGAGAGTTTCAACTTGGGAAGTTTTACATAAATATAATCAAAATTGGAAAGTAATTATTGTGGGTGATGCCTCAATGGCACCTTATGAAATCAGTGCTGCCCGAGGTTCAGTTGAATATTATAATGAGGAATCAGGCTTAACTTGGCTGAATCGTTTTAAAGATCATTTCCCAAATTTAGTATGGCTAAACCCCACTGAATCAAGCTATTGGGGCTTTACCCAAAGCATAGGAATGGTTAAAGATTGGAGTGAAAACAGAATGTTTCCGCTAACCATTTCGGGGATTTCTGAAGCGATGAAATGCTTAAAAAATAATAAAATTAGATTTGAGATTTGAAAATTTAGATTTGAGAAAAAAAGCAAAAGAGAAAAAAAAAAAATTAAAAAACCATTATCAGTAAACAGTGTTTCTAACATCTAGACTAACATCTCATAACTAAAATCTAACATCTAAGTAAAATGCATCTATTCTACGAACCAAATATATTGACCCAACCTTACTTAAATGAAGATGATTCGAAACATGCGGTGAAGGTGCTTAGGCACAAAGTGGGCGACCTGATTAATTTGGTGGATGGAAAAGGTAATTGGGTAACTGCAAAAGTTGTCAATACCAATTTTGCCAATTTAAAGCTGGACTTGCAATCAATAGTAAATGAATATAATCAACCTAATTATTATATCCATATTGCCATTGCACCCACCAAAAATAATGATAGAATTGAATGGTTTTTAGAGAAAACTGTTGAAATGGGAATTGATGAAATCACTTTTATACAAACCCAAAAATCTGAACGTAAAGAGCTGAAATTAAACAGATTAGAAAAAATTGCTGTCGCTGCCATGAAGCAATCCAAAAAAGCCTATTTACCAAAAATCAATCCTCTAATTAAATTAAATGATTTTTTGAAACAGGATTTAAATAATTTTCAGAAATTTGTGGCGTTTGTAGAGCAGGACAACAACAATTATTTACATAATTTGGCGAACAAAAAGGGAACTTATTTAGTTCTGATAGGACCCGAGGGCGATTTTTCAAATGAAGAAATTGAAACTTTAAAGAAAAAAGATTTTCAATGCATCAGTTTAGGAAAATCAATACTGAGAACAGAAACAGCTGGCATTACAGTTTGTAATACATTGAATATGATCAACTTATCCTCCTAACCTCAGATCGGGGAATTACAATATGAAAAAAATATTATTGTTTATTTTTATTGGATTTAATTTGGCTGCTCAGCCAGCTTATAAAATTGCCAAACTAAAATATGGTGGTGGTGGCGATTGGTACTGCAATAAAACCTCATTGCCTAATTTAATTTCATTTTGCAATAAAAACCTTCGAACCTCCATTTTCGCTGAAGAAGACATAGTGGAAGTAGGTAGTCCTGAGCTGATTAATTATCCATTTGCACATTTAACTGGGCATGGCAATGTATTGTTTTCAGATTCAGATGCTAAAAATCTACGGAAATACTTAAGCTCTGGTGGATTTTTACATGTGGATGACAACTATGGCCTAGATAAATTTATCAGGAGAGAGATGAAAAAAGTATTTCCCGAGCTCAGCTTTGTTGAATTGCCTTTTAGCCATCCTATTTATAAAGCTAAGTATCAGTTTACCAATGGCTTACCAAAAGTGCATGAGCATGATGGAAAGCCTTCACAAGGATTTGGATTGATTTATAAAGGCCGGTTGGTTTGTTTTTATAGTTATGAGTGCGATTTAGGCAATGGATGGGAAGATCAATCCGTTTACCACGATCCTGAATCAGTTAGACAAAAAGCTTTGCAAATGGGAGCCAATATTATTCAATATGCTTTCACTACGCCTTAGAAGATCGATATCTAGTACTCAAACTATAGTGCTTGGATTGTGCTCTCGCAAAAAATTTATAATTTTACATCAATTTGTTATACACATTAATTAGTTATCATTCATAATTCAAAATTTATCATTTCCAAATGGCTTTAGTCCTTCCTGCTTTTCTTCTTCATTGGTATTTTTCATTATTTAGTCAAACCTTCTTTTTACACAGATATTCGGCTCATAAGATGTTTGAAATGAGTAAGTTCTGGGAAAGATTTTTCCATTTTCTTACTTATTTATCACAAGGTTCTTCTTATTTGAATCCACGTGCTTATGCTGTGTTACATAGAATGCACCATGCATTTTCGGATACAGATCGTGATCCACATTCACCGCATCATACTAAAAATATATTTACAATGATGTGGAAAACCAAGGATATCTATAATGCTCTGATTAATGGTAAAAAGAGAATCGAAGAGCGCTTTGATAAAAATTATCCGCAATGGCCTATTTTGGATAAAATTGCCGAATCTGGCCTTTCAAGACTGGCTTGGGGAATTGCATACGTGTTGTTATATGTTTTGGCGTATTTTTATTTAAATATGCATTGGGCATTTTTCTTGCTTTTGCCTATTCACTTTTTGATGGGACCTATCCATGGTGCTATTGTAAACTGGTCTGGTCATAAATATGGCTATCAAAATTATGACAACAATGATAAATCAAAAAACTCATTAGTTTTCGATTTTCTGATGATGGGCGAGCTCTTTCAAAATAACCATCATAAATTGCCTATGAATATCAACTTCGCCAGCAAATGGTTTGAATTTGACCCTACTTATTTAATAATCAAGGCATTAAATAGATTAAAAATAATTAAAGTAGTGAAATAAGGAATTTCATTCGTCAATCCAAGAGCCTGATTTTAATAAAATTTCAGGCTTTTTTATTCTATCAAAAAAAATTTTGACAGAATAACTTTGAAGTTAAATTTGTAAAACTAAATTGATTAATGATTAGCCAACGAAACTTATTTTTAAACAATCTTGCTCAAACGTCTGATTTTCCTTTAATGCTCGAAATTGAAAAAGCAGAGGGTGCGTGGCTTTTTGGTAAAAACGGCGAAAAATATTTGGATTTAATTTCTGGAATTGGTGTGAGTAATGTAGGGCACCGACATCCAAAAATTGTAGAAGCTATTCATAATCAAATAGATAAGTATTTACATTTGATGGTTTATGGCGAATATATACAAAGCCCACAGGTACTTTTAGCAGAAACTTTGGTAAAAACTTTGGCTGAAATACCCACCGAAAAGCCAAAAATTGACAATGTATATCTGACCAATTCTGGAACAGAAGCGGTGGAAGGTGCAATGAAATTGGCCAAACGTTACACTGGTCGTAGAGAATTTATTTCATGTAAAAATGCCTACCACGGAGCTACACAAGGTGCATTATCGCTTTCTGGTTCTGAGCATTTCAAACAAAACTTCAGACCACTTTTACCCGAAATAAAGCAAATAAATTTTGGAGAAATTGCTGATTTAGAACATATTACAGTAAAAACAGCTGCCATAATCATTGAAACAGTTCAAGGTGAATCAGGTGTAAACACAGCGACGGCTGCCTATTGGAAAGCACTGGAAATCAAATGCTTAGAAACTGGCACCTTATTAATTTTAGACGAAATTCAATGTGGTTTTGGTAGAACTGGTAGCTTTTGGGCATTTGAGCAATATGGAATTTATCCTGATATTTTACTTTCGGCGAAAGGAATGGGCGGTGGAATGCCTATTGGTGCTTTCATGGCTAATGAGTCAATTATGTCAGTTTTTAAAAATAACCCAATTTTAGGACATATCACTACTTTTGGTGGACATCCTGTCTCGGCAGCAGCTTCTTTAGCAACTCTAAATGTGATTTTTGAAGAAAATTTACTGAAAAATGTAAAAGAAAAAGCAGAAAGAATTAAGAACAAACTGATTCATCCAAAAATAAAAGTCATTAGAAATCAAGGGCTTATGATGGCCGCTGAGTTCGAATCATTTGAAATTTTAAAACCGATTATCGATAAAGCCATTTCAAATGGTGTAATTACTGATTGGTTTCTTTTTTGCGACAATTCTATGCGTATTGCACCTCCATTAACCATTACTATTGAGGAAATTGATTGGGCTTGTGACATAATTTTGAATGCAATCAATTAATTTTCTTTTTTTACAAATATTAAAACTTATATTTGCAAAAATATTTCAGCCCATGAGCAATTTCCCTGCTTCCAAATTCAGGTTCTAATTATTGATTTTTCGTTATAAAATCAATAGAACTATCTAAGTATCAAACTGATACAAATTTTCCTATTTTCAAATTTTCTTCATATTTTTTAGATGAATAAGCTATTCAAACTTATTAAAGAATCGCTGTCTGGCGACGAACAGCGAGATTATACCAAAATTAGTATTAACACTGCCATTGTGCTTTTGTCGGTTCCGATGGTAATTGAAATGTTTTTTGAAGCACTTTTTGCTTTAGTTGACGCTTTTTTTGTAGCCAAATATGTGGGTATTGAAGGAGTTGCAACTGTTGGGCTTACTGAATCCGTTTTAACGATAATCTACTCGTTAGCTTGGGGTTTATCAGCCGCTGCAACCGCCATAATAGCACGTAGAATTGGAGAAAAAAACCAAAAAGAAGCTAGTAAATCTGTTGCACAAATCATTTTGGTTTCAATAGTAATTGGTTTAATAATTGCCATTTTTGGATTTATCTACTCAACTGATATTTTGCAACTAATGGGAGCTTCAGAAAAAGTAATTTCTGATGGTATTTGGTATACCAGAATTTCCTTTTTAAGTTCTCCAATAATTATCCTTTTGTTCACCTTAAGTGGTGCTTTAAGAGGTTCTGGGTCAGCCTCAATGGCTATGAAAGCGGTTATTGCAGCTAATTTAATCAATATTGTACTCGACTTTATTTTTCTGCCAATTATGGGTATGGGAGTAGAAGGTGCCGCCTTGGCCACAATGATTGGTCGTTCAATAGGTATTGCCATTCAGCTTTGGGCTTTGATTGGGGATTCAGGTAAAATTAAGCTGTATCTAAGTCAATTTTTACCAAGTAAAGAGCTCATTACCAATATAATAAAGGTTGCCTCTGGGGCGGCTGGGCAGTTCTTAATTCAATCGGCAAGCTGGGTGTTTTTGGTAAGAATCATATCAATTTATGGCTCAGAAGTAATCGCTGGCTATACCATTGCACTCCGAATTATTGTATTCACTATATTACCTTCTTGGGGCATGGCCAATTCAGCTGCCACTTTGGTGGGCCAAAATTTGGGTGCCCAACAACCTGAAAGAGCCGAAAAATCGGCTTGGACAATAGCATTTATTAACATGGCATTTTTGTTTGTAATTATGTTGGTATTTTTTGCCTTTTCTGAACAATTCATTGCTCTTTTCGACCCCAATCGATTGGTGATAGAAACAGGAGCCGATTGTTTGAAAATATTAGCTGCAGGTTATGTATTTTTTGGCATAGGAATGGTAATCACACAAGCTATAAATGGGGCGGGCGATACCCTCACCCCTACTATTTTCAACGTGATTTGCTTTTGGGGAATTGAAATTCCTTTGGCCTATTATTTGGCACAAAACCTTGAAATGAAGCAAAATGGTGTATTTTTGTCTATCATAATTGCCGAATCTATTTTGGCAATCATGGCGATTATTTATTTCAAAAGAGGCCGTTGGAAAAAGTTTGAAGTCTAGAATTAGATGTTAGAAATTAGAAAGAACTGATGATGAAAAAATTACTAGTTATAATTCAATTTATTAGCTTTCAATTATTCTCACAAAACCCAATTTATCTAAAACCAGATAGAGTTTTTGATGGTGAAAAAGTGAGTTCTAATACCGGAGTTTTAATTAATGGTGATAAAATTGTGGCAGTGGGAAGTTTTTCTGAATTAGAAAAAAACTTACCACACAACACGCAAACCATTGATTTAAAAGGACATACACTTTTACCAGGGCTGATAGAAGGGCATTCGCATTTGTTTTTACACCCTTACAATGAAACCAGTTGGAACGATCAAGTGCTGAAAGAATCACGCTCTTATCGAATGGCTCGAGCGGTAAAACATGCCGAAGCAACTTTGAAGGCTGGCTTTACAACCGTTCGAGATTTAGGAACGGAAGGTGCTGAATATGATGATGTTGGCTTAAAAAAAGCGATAAATGATGGCATAATTTTAGGGCCAAAAATGATTATTGCTACCAAAGGAATTGTAGCTACTGGGAGTTACGGTCCAAAATATTCGTCTGATATTGATTTGCCTCAGGGTGCTGAAGAAGCCAGTGGGATTGAGGAATTAACAAAGGTTGTTCGCTCACAAATTGGCAAAGGTGCTGACTTAATTAAAGTTTATGCTGATTACCGTTGGGGCTTAAAAGATGAGTCGAAACCGACCTTTACTTTGGCAGAACTCACTCATATTGTGGAAGTTACAAAAAGCAGTGGAAGACCAGTTGTTGCTCATGCATCAACAGCGGACGGGATGAAAAGGGCAATTTTGGCAGGAATTGAAACAATAGAGCATGGAGATAATGGCACGCCTGAAATATGGAAATTAATGGTTGAAAAGAATGTGGCTCTATGCCCAACGCTAGCTGCGGGCGATGCAACAACTCAATACAGAGGTTGGAAAAAAGGCATTGAACCTGAGCCTGAAAAGCTATTAAATAAGAGAAAAACTTTTGCCGAAGCTGTAAAAGCTGGTGTAAAAATTTGTTTTGGTGGCGATGTGGGAGTATTTGCCCATGGCGACAATGCTAGAGAATTAATTATGATGGTAGATTATGGAATGATGCCAATAAATGCCTTACAATCAGCCACTAGCACCAATGCCGATGTATTTCATATTGCCAATGAAGTGGGTAGAATTAAACCAAATTTGTTTGCCGATTTATTAATTGTGGAAAGTAACCCAGTTGAAAACATTCAAAATATTAGAAAAGTGAAAATGGTTTTTAAAAATGGAGTGAAAGTGAAATTGGATTGAAAATTTATAATTGAGGGGTTAAGGCTATAAAAAAAGCACTCAGAAATGAGTGCTTTTTTACTTCATAAATTATTGATTAACAACCACTTACAATTGTGCCGTGATTTTTTGAGATAAAATATGTTTCGGTACTAAACCCACTTGCTTATCCACCATTTGACCATTTTTGAATACCATCAAAGTAGGAATCGAACGAATTCCAAATTGAATAGATACCGCTGGATTGGAATCAACATCCATTTTTGCTACTACTGCCTGACCTTCAAACTCACCCGCCAATTCTTCCACAATAGGTCCAATCATTTTACAAGGTCCGCACCATTCTGCCCAAAAATCTACTAATACTGGAATATCTGAATTGATTAATTCTTGAAAGTTTGCGTCAGTTGCTACTATTGCTTTTGCCATTTTATAATTTATTTATGTTTTCTGAACTATAGTTTTAATTTGTATTTAAAACTTATATTTATCTAACAGTATCGTTTATTTAAAAAGTTCAGATTCGCAGAATATTAATTAAAAATACTTTAATTCTCAATTATAGCATTAGGTTAACTTTACATTAACTCCTTCAATATCAGCCAATTCTAAAAGAAGTTTATTGGTCGGATCTATTCTGTTTTTCCTAGCTATCATTGACAAACCTGAAGGTACTTCGGAATCCAAAACGGTAATCGAATAAGGAGTTTCGCCCTTATTATCTTCAATTATTTCCTGCAATGTATCAATCATGGATTGATTAACACTTCGCAAATCAAGTTGAATTTTCAGCTCTTTACATAACTTTTTTCTGATTTCGGCCAAAAGTTGCATACTCCCAATCTTAAACTCCCAATTGTCGGCTTGATTCCAACGAGGTTTTATTTGGCCTTTTAAATACAGAAACCTGTCTACATCGATATATTGATTAAATTTTATATAATCTTCCCCAAATAAAAATATTTCTTGCGCACCCGAATAATCCTCGATAGTAAAGGTTACGTATGGTTTCCCATTTTTAGAATACCGTTCAATTGATTTAGTTACAATCCCTGCCACGGCCACATCTCGATTTTTATAATCCATCATCACGTTAAGTGTGGAAGTGCAGAAAGAATCCATTTCCAATTTAAACTCATCAAGAGGGTGCCCCGAAATATAAATACCTACTACTTCCTTTTCGTATCGTAATTTATCCATTTGTGACCAATCCGCTACTTCTGGTATTTTGGGAGTAGGAATAGTCATTTCTCCAGCCAAAATAGCAGAATCAAAAAGTGAAGCCTGTGCCGCAAGTGCGTCTTCAGTGGCTCTATTGGCAAATCTTATCAGCTTTTCAATAAAATTAGTACCATCTGATTCAGCAAAATAGGCCGCTCTTGGAATATCAGAAAAGCAATCGAAACCACCTGCATAAGCCAAGCTTTCAATCGTTTTCTTATTTACAGTTCTAAGATTCACTCTTTTTAGAAAATCAAAAATATCTTTAAATTCACCTTGCTTTCGTTCTTCAATAATTGACTCCACAGCAGCATCACCTGTACCTTTAACCGCTCCTAAACCAAAACGAATTTGACCGCTTTTATTAACCGCAAAAGCTCGGAATGACTCGTTCACATCTGGCCCTAATACCTTCATTCCCATGCGTTTACACTCCTCCATAAAGAAGGTAATCTTATCGATATTACCCAAAGAATTGGACATTACCGCTGCCATGTATTCTGAAGGATAGTGGGTTTTCAGATAGGCCGTTTGGTAAGCCACATAGGCATAACAAGTAGAATGAGATTTGTTAAATGCATATTGCGCAAAGGCCTCCCAGTCAGTCCAGATTTTATTCAATTTATCCTCAGGATGCCCCTTTCCAATTGCTCCGGCAATAAATTCAGGTTTCATCTTATCAAGTGTATACCTATCTTTTTTACCCATCGCCTTTCTCAATACGTCGGCCTGCCCTTTGGTAAAGCCACCAATTTTTTGCGAAAGTAACATTACTTGTTCCTGATATACGGTAATTCCATAAGTTTCAGAAAGGTACTCTTCCATCTCAGGCAAATCGTACTTAATAGCTTCCCTTCCATGTTTTCTGGCAATAAAATTAGGAATATATTCCATCGGGCCAGGCCTAAAAAGTGCATTCATCGCTATTAAATCTCCAAATTTATCAGGTTTTAAATCCTTCAGATGTTTTTGCATACCCCCAGACTCAAACTGAAATGTTCCGTTGGTTTCGGCTCTTTGATACAATTCATAAACTGCGGGATCGTCAAAAGGTATTTCATCCAAATCAATCTCCAAACCATGATTTTCTTTGATTAAAGCCAAAGCATCTTTCAAAATGGTGAGTGTTTTAAGGCCCAAAAAGTCCATTTTTATTACGCCGGCATCCTCTATAATTTTGCCTTCATATTGGGTAATCAACAAATTGGTCTCTTTCGAAGTGGATACCGGCAAAATATCAGTAAGGTCGGAAGGGGCAATGATAATCCCCGCTGCATGCAAGCCTGTGCCTCGCACCGATCCTTCCAAAATTAGGGCTTCACGAATTACATCTGCTTGTAAATCAGTTCCTTTTCTGATTTCACGAAGTTTTTTTACATTTTCTAAATCATCGCCTCCCAATGACTCCTTTTCAGAGAGAGAGTCGGCACCAGTCAATGGGGCATTCATTACCCGATCGAGGGTAATTCCGGGTCTATCTGGCACCAATTTAGCCAAAAAATTAGAATCGTTTAGGGGCAAATCAAGCACTCGGGCCACATCTTTTAAAGACATTTTGGCCGCCATTGTACCGTAGGTAATTATTTGGGCCACTTGATTTTTACCATACTTATCCACCACATAGTCAATCACTTTTTGGCGTCCTTCATCATCAAAGTCCGTATCTATATCGGGCATTGACTTACGATCAGGATTCAGAAATCTTTCAAAAAGTAAATTAAATTTTATGGGGTCAATATTAGTGATTCCGATACAATAGGCCACTACTGAACCCGCCGCAGAGCCACGACCAGGCCCAATAAAAACGCCAATATCACGACCAGCTTTAATAAAATCGGCTACAATAAGGAAGTAACCTGCAAAGCCCATTGTTTTTACCGTATGCAGCTCAAAATCAATGCGTTCCTGCACTTCTTGCGTAATTTCACCATAGCGCTTTTTAGCTCCTTCATAAGTGATTTCTCGCAAATAATCGTCTTGTGAAGCATAGCTAGAAGGTATCACAAAATTGGGTAAAAGAATATCTTTTTTGAGATCTAAGGGATCTATTTTACCCACAATTTCATTGGTATTATCAATTGCCTCCGGAACATGACTCCAAAGTTGAGTCATTTGCTGGGTGTTTTTGAAAAAAAACTGATCATTGTAAAAGCCAAAACGACGTCCTTTTGTAGTACCTCCCTCGTTATCGTCAATATCTTTATAGGTGGGGGTACTTTGCTTTTCACCAGTATTAATACAAAGCAAAATATCATGAGCGTTGGAATCGGCCTGCTCTAGATAATGTGTATCATTCGAGGCAATTATTTTTACATTATATTTTTTGGCAAACCTTATAAGCACTTCATTTACAAGCTGTTGATCTGGTATTTCATGATTTTGCAACTCTACATAATAGTCTTCTCCAAAAAGGTCCAACCACCATTTAAATTCGATTTCTGCTGCCTCCTCACTTTCTCGCAAAATTTTACGAGGCACGCTGGCACCAATACAACAAGTAGTGGCAATTAAGCCTTCATGATATTTAAGAACTAGCTCTTTATCAATTCTTGGATATTTGCCATAAAGGCCCTCCATAAAGCCCAATGAGCATAATTTTACCAGATTCTTATATCCCTTTTCATTTTTTGCCAAAAAAAGTTGGTGATTTCTAATGTCTTTTTGCTCTTTGGTAAATGCTCGTTTATGTCGGTCTTCCACCAAATAAAACTCACAGCCCACCACTGGTTTTATTTTACGTTTATTTGCTTCGGCCACAAATTTGAATACTCCGTACATATTGCCGTGGTCGGTAATGGCTACCGCTGGCATGCTATCCGCTTTAGCTTTTTCCAACATTTTTACAATGTCGGTAGCACCATCCAAAAGTGAAAATTGCGTATGTACGTGAAGGTGAGAGAATTGCATTTTTAGCTAATTTGTGATGTACAAATATACAAAGTCACAAAGTTGTTTTAACCAATCATTGAAAGAGTTTTTAAACAAATTATAATGCTTAAAACTGTAAAATGGCAATGCATTTTCTCAGCCTTTGCATCATTGTAAATTAGGTACTTATTTCAACTTTTTATCAAAAACAAACCAAATTCACCCAATCGGCAAAGGGTTTCATTATTTTGCAATGAGCAACTACTTTATCCAAAAAATCTGCTGCAACCACCTCATTATCAGTATAATTATGCATTACGTACAATTGATTTTTTTTCAGCAATTCAATCTCAGGATGGTCTTTAGGATAGCCTTTGGGCATGGTTTTGAGGCCGTCTCCTTTAATTTCCGAATATACTTCTTTAAATTTCGAATCATCTATAACAGCATGGAGGTGCTTGCCATTGTAATCAATTTCTTGACGAATGGCCATCAATTGTTCTTTTGTTGGCCCCCACGCACCACCAGCTAAAAATGAATTTCCTGGTTGAATATGCAAATAATAGCCAGCCCGACCCGATTTTTTGCCCCCTTGCTCAAAGCTACAACTAAAGTTCTTTTTGTATGGTGACTTATCTGCTGAGAAACGGATATCTCTATTAATTCGATAACTACAATCTTTAATCTGCTGCCCATCCAAGTTTTCGAATTGCCCTATCTCTTTCAATAGATAGCCAATCACCTGCTGAAAAGCCTCTTTTTCAATATCATATCGCTTGCGATTGGCCAAAAACCACTCACGGTTATTATTAGTGGCAAGGTCTGAAAGGTATGGAAGTAGAGATTTTTGTATTTGCATTATTTGAAAACTAATTATTAAAAAATACTTACTGAAACAATGACCAAGTTGATATAGACTCTCTCATTGTCAAAGTTCAACAAAAAAACAGTTCAATTTAATTGGACTTAAACACTTTTACCCAGTCAACCTGCATGGTACCCGTTTGGATGAGGGCAGGATTGAGGTTGGAAAAGAAATTACCCCCAACAGCTAAATTCAATACCAGCTTTTCTTTTTTACCAAATAAATTACTCACATAGCCTCCCGTTTTGGTATCTACAATTTGGCCATCAAGCAAAAAAGTTAAACTGGTTTTTGTCCAAATCATTTCATAAACATGCCAGCAATCCTGTAAGCTTACGCTTGAAGTAATTACGGCAGAAGCATTTTGAACCAAATTTCTGTTTTTGGTACGTCCATAGAAATAGTTGGTAGAATAGTTGAAAGGTTCCTGGCCTCGTGCTTCTAATATATCAATTTCGCCCTGAGTCGGCCAAGGATCTCCGTAGCTCCAGAAAGCTGGCCACATTCCATAACCAGTGGGAAGCTTGATTCTGGCTGTCATTCTCACTTTTGGAGAAGTACTCGCAGCAGAAAAAAGCAGTTTAGACTCAATTCTGCCAGATGTATAATTAAATGTTTTAGAGGTAGCATCAAAGGGTGTGGTTGGCCCTGTTTTGGTCTCTTTGACTGCATTTATCAATATGTCACCACCACTCAACTGCAAATTAGACCCCTGATATAACTGTAATTCATTGTTAAAAGCACCGCCTGTCCATGTATTCCATTGGCTTAGATTTGCAAAATTTTCATCAAAAATTTTGGTCCAACCTGTGGTCGTTAAAGTGGTCTCGTCCAAATTAAAATCACAGACTCCCGCATTAGTTGCCATTAATTTGGCACCAGAAGTGGTTTTCTCTGTTTTTGATGACTTAATAGCAATGGGACTTTCGATGCTGCATGCCAAAAAAAATGTAATGCAAAACATGAAAATTAAAATTCTGGTCAATGAGTTTTCTGTCTTTTTCATTATTAATAGGTTTAAAAATTTATATAAGAATATCAATACCCCCACTTTTTCATGATAGCTAAGTCTTCTCTCATGGCATCAATTGGTGCCATGCCTTGATAAGATTCTTGCTCAATGATGAACTGAGTGGTACCTCCTATTTTTCGGCCCAAATCAATTACTTCTTTTGTACCAATCACCCCTTTACCCAATATGGAGCTTTCCCATTTCTCATGACCATTGGTTGAAGGTGTGGCGCTCAATACTTCGTCCTTTACGTGCATGGATTCGAATCGGCCTGGATATTTTTTAATCACATCGATTGCTCTGCCACCACCGCCATACATATTACCAATATCCAACTGTTGGCTTACATATTTGGCATCAGTATTCTGCATGATTATATCATAAATCATTACACCATCAAGCTTTTCTGCAAATTCAAAATCATGATTATGGTAGCCAAACTTCATGCCTGATTTTTGGCATAACTCGCCTGATTTGTTGAAAATTTCCATCATTCTTTTCAGTTCACCCACTTCCTTGCGAGAATTGGAGCTTAAAGATGGGCTAATCACATATTTTTGACCGCAAATTGCAGAATCTTCAACTGTATATTTCCAAACATCGGTAAAGTCGTTTTTGGCGGAATCCCAATGCCTTGTTTTGTCCAAAACCGTATGACCCGATGGCATTTTCAATCCCAAATCATCCAACACTTTTCTAAATTCAGCGGCTGAATAACCATAAAATTTTCGATTAATATAGTTGGCATGTTCTACGTTTTTGTATCCCATTTCGGCTAACTTTTTCAAGGTACCCAAAGGGTCATTTTTCATATCCAAACGTACCGAAAAAAGCTGCACCCCCACTTCTACCTTTTTCTTAGCAGCAAAAATATCATTTGAAACCATGGATAGGCTACCCAAAGTAAAAGCACTGGCTTTCAAAAATTCTCTTCTTGTTTTCATTCCTTAATTTTGATTTAGATTTATTTTTTCAAATCTACGAATTTTTTAAACAAAAAAGCACCGTACTAACGGGTTACGTAATACGATGCTTCCTATTTAATAAAGTAATTGAAATTTTAATTATAAATTGCTTTTCTAGCCGAAAGAAGTGTATTTTTCATCAATGAAACAATTGTCATTGGGCCCACGCCTTTGGGTACAGGTGTGATGTACGAGCAAAGTGGGGCTACTTCGTCAAATTTCACATCTCCTTTTAGTGCAAAGCCTGATTTTTTAGATGCATCTTCAACTCTTGTCAACCCAACATCAATTACCACTGCACCAGATTTGATAAAGCTGGCTTTCACAAACTCAGGAATACCTAAAGCAACTATCAGTATATCAGCTTGTTGACAAACCTCCGCAATATTTTTCGTACGTGAATGCGTAAGGGTAACGGTACAATTGCCAATCTTTTGATTTCGTTGCATTAATATGCTCATAGGCAAGCCCACAATCTGACTGCGGCCAATTACCACACAATGTTTACCCGAAGTTTCGATGCCATATCTATCTAACAAATCCAGAACTCCTTGCGGTGTGGCCGAAATATAAGCGGGCAATCCTTTGGCCATTCTACCAATATTGATTGGGTGAAAACCATCCACATCTTTCTTATAATCAATGGCTTCCATTACTGCATCGGGATTGATATGGTTGGGCAATGGCAACTGAACAATCAAACCGTCCATATCTGCATTGTCATTTACTTTTTGAATTTCTTCAATCAATTCATCCTCCGAAATAGTATCTGAAAACCGTAAAAGTGTTGATACAAAGCCTAGTTCTTCACAAGATTTCACTTTGTTGGCCACATACGTTTCTGAAGCACCATTGGCACCTACCAAAATAGCTACTAAATGAGGGATTTTACCACCTTCACTTTTAATATTAGCCACTTCCTGAGCTATTTCCAGCTTTATTTCATCAGCAGTTGCTTTGCCGTCAATTATTGTCATATCGTAAGCTTTTGGCTTTTTTATGTTAAAAATCAAATTAATACATCCTGCAACTTTCGTAAACCCACACTCCCCACTTCTTCAATAAAAGTCATGTTTTTTGAATTAGATATTTCAGGCCTTTTGGGGTCTATTACATATATTGGAACATCAATCCCTGCACATTGAACCAATCCAGCAGCTGGATAAACCTGCAAAGAAGTACCCACTACTACCAAAATATCTGCAGAGGCAACTATTTCAGCGGCGAGTTCTATCATTGGGACGGCCTCGCCAAACCAAACTATATGAGGCCTTAATTGGCTACCATCCGGAGCTTTATCACCCAATTTTATTTCTTTTGAGCCAATTTCAATAATCTCATTGGGGTTACGGCTACTTCTCGCTTTGGCGAGCTCGCCATGAAGATGTATTACATGGGTGGAACCGGCCCTTTCATGCAGATTATCAACATTTTGTGTGATGACAGTTACTTTAAAATCTTGCTCCAATTCGGCCAAAATTAGATGACCAAGATTAGGCGATACATTTGCGGCCTTGGTACGCCTTTCATTGTAAAATTGCAAAACCAGTGCTGGGTTTCTTTGAAACCCTTCGGGAGTGGCAACCTCTTCAATCCGATGATTTTCCCAAAGCCCATCGCTGGCTCTAAAAGTAGGTATTCCGCTTTCTGCTGAAATCCCTGCTCCTGAAAGAACAACTAGATGCTTTTTCATAACGCTCTAACCCCAGTGTGAAAATATAAGTTAAATTTTTTAAGAAATGTAAAATGTAAGTACTATTAAAACTTATTCATTAAACACTAATTTTTGAGTTTATAAATTTAGTTTTGAACACTTTTACATTTAACTTTATCATTTTAAATTTTACAATATTTTACTTCTTCCCTCCTCTTTTAAACGCTTTTTTCTCAGGAGCTTTGGCCTCCCATTCTACACACATTTCATATGTAATATCCTGAGGTTCAGTCCCTTTTGGTATTTTCAAATTTTTCTTACCAAATGATACATAAGGTCCGTAAAGACCATTTAATACTTTAACCTCCGCATTTTCACTAAACTCTTTTATTAATTTATTGGATTCTGAAGCTCTTTTTGCTTCGATGAGCTCGATTGCTCGCTCCAAATTGATTAACATAGGGTCGTCAGTTTTGGCTAGACTTACAAATTTACCATTGTGCTTGGCATAAGGACCGAACTTTCCAGCTGCAACTGTAATTTCTTCACCTTCAAACTCACCCAAAGTTCTCGGCAATTTAAATAATTCTAAAACCTGTTCCATCGTAACAGTTTCCATCAGCTGGTCGCTTTTCAAACTGGCATATTTGGGTTTTACCTCTTCTGTGCCCTCACCAATCTGGGCAAAAAAACCATATCTACCTTTTCTTACCGTAATGATTTCGCCTGTTTGAGGGTGAATACCAATCTCACGCTGAGTCGCTTCATTGTCTCTTTCGGCCGACTTTGTACTAATAACTGTTTTATGAAAAGGTTTATAAAATTCATCAATCATACTCTGCCATTGCAGCTTACCAATGGCAATTTCATCGAACTCTTTCTCCACATTTGCGGTGAATGAATAGTCAATTATGGAAGGGAAGTTCTTGACTAAGAAGTCGTTAACTACCATTCCTGTATTAGTCGGAAATAATTTAGCTTTTTCAGTCCCATAAGTTTCTTGGCTTACTTTTTTCTGAATTTCGGAGCCTTTCAAAACTAATTCACGATAATTTCTGGCTTTTCCTTGGCGATCTTCCTTTATTACATACTCTCTTTTAACAATGGTGGAAATCGTTGGAGCATAAGTAGAAGGCCTTCCAATACCTAGCTCTTCTAATTTTTTAACTAAACTTGCTTCAGTATATCTTGGTAGCGGCCTAGTAAACCTTTCTGTAGCTGCCATTTCGTTCAAGCTCAATACCTGACCGATTTCCAAAGGAGGTAACATTCCTGAATTTTCATCTTCTTCATCACTATCGGTCGACTCCAGATACAGTTTCAAAAAACCTTCAAACTTGATGACTTCTCCCTGAGCGATTAATTGCTCCGAAGTGGTAGAAATACCTATAGTGGCGGTTGTCCTTTCTAGTTGAGCATCAGCCATTTGTGATGCCATTGCTCTTTTTCTTATCAAGTCGTAAAGTCGTTGCTCATTTCTGTCGTCGCTGGCTTTTATAGTCGAAAAATCTGTTGGACGAATGGCCTCATGGGCCTCCTGAGCCGAATCGTTTTTGGTTTTATATTGTCTCTTTTCAACAAAGTTCTGACCATATTGGTTTTCAATTTCAGCTACCGCTTTTTCAACTGCCTCCCCACTTAAATTGGTAGAATCGGTACGCATATAGGATATTTTACCCGACTCATAAAGCCTTTGAGCCACTGTCATTGTTTGCAAAACTGAGAACGACAGCTTTCTTGAAGCCTCTTGCTGTAAAGTTGAGGTGGTAAAAGGAGCGGCTGGCGACTTTTTAAAGGGCTTCGTCTCCATATTTTTTATGGTAAAAACTGCCCCCATACATTTCTCCAAAAACTTTTGCGCATCTGCCTCATTATCAAATGATTTGGGTAACTCAGCTTTTAATATTTTACTGCCTGGCAATTCAAATAAAGCCACCACTTTAAATGAACTTTTGGCTTCATGCCCTATTATTTCTCGTTCTCTTTCTACCACTAATCGTACTGCCACCGATTGCACTCTTCCTGCTGAAAGTCCTTTTTGAACCTTACCCCATAGAATAGGTGACAGCTCAAAACCTACCAGTCTATCCAAAACCCTTCGAGCTTGTTGGGCATTCACCAAATCAAAATCAACAGTTCTGGGATTTTCAATGGCTTTATTGATGGCAGATTTGGTTATTTCTCTAAAAACTATCCTTTTTGTAGTTGATTTCAGATCCAAAGCTTCCATTAAATGCCATGAAATAGCCTCCCCTTCACGGTCATCATCAGTCGCTAACCAAACCTCCTCAGCCGACTTTGCCAACTTTTTCAATTCAGCCACAACAGCTTTCTTATCAGCGGTTATTTCGTAGGTTGGTGCATAGCCATTTTCAACATCAATTGAATTATTTCCCTTTGGCAAGTCCCTTACATGTCCAAAACTTGACTTCACGGTGAAATCCTTCCCCAAATATCCCTCAATGGTCTTGGCTTTAGCGGGTGATTCAACAATTACCAGATTTTTTGACATATATATAATGTATAAATTTTATTGAAAATTGGCCATTTTCGACCTAAGTACCCCAAATATATTTGATTTTTAAATAGAAAAGTCTATTTTTTTCAAATCAACAACCTTACAAAAAAATAATTCAACACCCAAAATATCTACTTAAATAATTGATTATAAGGTATTTAATAAAATATAAATAAGCTCAAAAAAAGATAGAAAATATTTTCAATCACATTTTTGAAAAACCTGCATTTCACCAAAAGTGTTGAAATCTAGCTGAATAGCTATCGAAATACAATGTTCCAAAATATTTTACCTTAATATTGACTATAAATCCCGTATTAACGAAAGCTAAAGTTCTTGTTTTCCTATTTAAAATTTTATTACATTTGAAATAGGATTGCCCACATTTGAAACGCAAAATAGATTTCATTCAATGTGTGTTCCTCTCTAGTTAACGATTTATTTAAAAAAAATCTATTCAAATGTCTAAGTCAAAACTACTCAGCGACCTACTCCAACCATTAAAATACGTAATTAGTCTTTCTGAAAATGATTTAAAAGCTGATGAACTATTTGAGAAATATACAATTGATAGACGGGATTTTTTACTTCAATCATTGAAATTAGCTAGTGTAGGTGGAATAGTTTCTGCTTGTGCTCCAGAGCAAATTTTGGCCCCAAAAGATCGTATTTCTGCCAAAAACTTAAAAAAAGGGGCAAAAAACCAGCCTAATATCACTATTATTGGAGCGGGTATTTCAGGCCTATATGCTGCCTATACATTACAAAATGCAGGATACAATACAACTATCTATGAAGCCAGCCAACGAACAGGTGGCCGAATGTATACCGTACCCAACCTCTTAAATCAGGGTCAGTATACTGAAGTAGGTGGCGAGTTTATTGATAGCATTCATAAAGATATTATAAAACTGGCCAGAGAGCTTGGTCTAGAACTACTGGATACCAAACCTTTACCACAAAGTACTCTCCAATACCAAGCCTATTATTTTGGAGGTGTCCATTATACGGAGGCTGAAGTAATTGAGGCATTTTTGCCATTTGCAAAAAAAATAAAACAGGATCAGGCAGGCATGTCTAATTTAATTACTGCTGATAGCCATAGCAGCTATGACGAATTACTCGATAATATGTCTATTGCCCAATATTTTGATAAAATTGGCTTGAGTGGATGGCTGCGTGATTTGCTTGATGTGGCCTACGTCACAGAATTTGGCCAGCCAATAGCAGAGCAAACAGCTTTGAATTTCTTATGGATGATAAGCCCCAAAGTAGCCAATGGCACCTTCCAGATATTTGGGGTGAGTGATGAGCGCTACAAAATAAAAGGGGGCAATCAATTGATTCCGGACAGGTTGGTGGAAAGGTTAGAGGCTGAAATTAAATTAGGCCATGAATTAAAACTAATCGACAAAAATGGCGATGGTAGCTATCAATTGAAAATAAAAAACGGGCAAAATATATTGGATGTTCAAACAGATATATTAATAGTAACCATTCCATTTACTGTTTTAAGAAATATTCCTATCAATGCCGAGTTACCCGCTTGGAAAATCAAGGCTATACAAGAACTAGGCTATGGTAATAACAGTAAAATGATGTTGGGCTTCAATACACGATATTGGCATCAATTGGGCTACAGCGGATACTATTTTACAGAAAGCTTTTTGCAAAGTGGCTGGGACAACTCCGAACTTCAAGATGGTAATGCGGGCAGTTTAACTTGCTATTCTGGAGCCAATCAGGCTTTAATTGTGGGCAATGGCAGTATTGAAGAGCAAGCTCAAATACATCTGGCTGAGCTCGAAAATATGTACCCAGGGGCTACTGCGGCTTATAATGGCAAGGCTAGCAGATTTGTTTGGCCCACACATCCGCACACTTTAAGCTCATATGGCTGTTTTAAGCCTGGCCAATATACAAGTATTGCAGGCAACGAAATTAAGCCGGTTGATAATATGTATTTTGCTGGCGAACATTGTAGCTATGATTTTCAAGGCTATATGAATGGTGGAGCAGAAACTGGCCGGAGGGTCGCCGAATGGATTATAACTGCCTTAAAGTCGAAAGCGTAGTACCGATATATTTTATAGAATGCCAAAAAAACAAAGCTTCGCCAATGTTTGTGGCTCCACAAACATTGACATCATCCACCTATCAACATCCACCTTCTCTTGCTATTGCATAAATCAAATTGCCACTTACTGATAAATTAAATACCTTTTCACCTATTGATGGAAGTATCAAATTCCATGATTTACCTTTATCCGCTGACCGATATATGCCATCAGGGTGGCCACAAAGCAAATATTTACCAGATTGTACAACGGAAGATATCAAATCATGAGCTGGTAAGCTTTCATCAATTGCATTCCATGATTTTCCTCCATCGAATGACGTGCGCACTCGCCTAGTTTTTGAGGTAGTATTGTAAGTAATAGCAGCAAAACCGCCATCAATTACAGCTAAATCAATGCCCACCCCACCTTCATTAATTACCAGGCTCCATTGTTCACCATTGTTTGTAGAGCGCAATATACCACTTTGATTGGTGGCCAAAAGCACTCCATCTGATTCCACAATTTTTATGACCCATCCATTTTTATGCACATGATTCCATGTTTTTCCATTATTGGTTGATTTAAATAGGCCTTCATCAGAACCTATAAAAATTGTACCTGATGCGGATTCGAAAATTGTTCTTACTGAATTTCCTTTAAAACTTGTATAAATTGGCATCAGTAAATTTGTACTGTATATTTTTTTAAAAAATTCACCATTCCTGTTAAAAGTCAACAATCCATCTTTGCTCATCACAATATTATTTTGGTTGAAATAGAAATTTTCCCTCTTCCATTTTGAAAAAAACTCAGAGGTTGGTTTTTGATATATTCCTTTTTCAGTAAGTACAAAAAGTTCTTTATCGTTTGAAACCAACCTATCACTTAGTATATTTTCCGGAAGCCCTTCGCTGATGTCCTGCCATGATTGTCCATTGTCATTTGATTCAAAAATCAAGTTTGCTGGATTTGACTTGGAAATTTGTTTTTGCTGACTATTAGGCTTATTGGTTGTTTGAGAAATTTCTACCTTTTGGTTGCCAACAAATAAGAATTGAAATAAAAAACAAAAAGTTATATTATTGATATTCATGACCTTGACTTTAATTGATTTGATAAATTTCTATTTCAAATCTAATTCAGATCAATGAAAATATCTTCATTAATTGTGTAAAAAAGTGTTAAGGAAATGTAAAAACTGAGCCTTAGTAGTTATTGGTCGTTTAAATCAGGCTGAAATGGCCGGTAACCGACAACTGTGTAAGCAAGTACCTTCTAGCCCGCCCCCTAGATGGTTGACGTGGGTTCAGCTTAGCTCAGCAACAAGCCACCACTGGGATATGCCCAAAAACTCAAATTTAAAATCTTTTCATCAAACATAGAAAATTTATAATTTTACCAATATTTGTGAACTGAAAATTTCTTTTTGAATCTTTAAGCCTATTTTTGAAACAAAAAGAAAGATTACTTACTTTTGCAAAAGAATTATACGATTTTTCAACATTAATTAAGGTATTTAAAACTCAATTAACACAAAATATATGGCTTTTGATTTAGAAATGATAAAAGCGGTTTATGGCCGATTCCCATCAAGAGTGGCTGCAGCCCGTAAATTGGTCGGCAAACCCCTTACCCTCACCGAAAAAATATTGTACACCCACCTTTGGGAAGGCGAGCCAACGGCTACTTTTGAAAGAGGTGTAAGCTATGTAGATTTTGCCCCTGACCGTGTGGCGATGCAAGATGCAACTGCCCAAATGGCACTTTTGCAGTTTATGCAAGCCGGTCGCCCAAAGGTTGCTGTGCCTTCGACGGTGCATTGCGACCATTTAATTGAGGCTAAAATCGAGTCAAAAACGGATTTAAATGTTGCGATTGATAAAAATAAAGAAGTTTACGATTTCCTTTCGTCGGTTTCTGATAAATATGGCCTTGGCTTTTGGAAGCCGGGTGCGGGTATAATTCACCAAGTAGTTTTGGAAAACTATGCTTTTCCAGGAGGAATGATGATTGGAACTGACTCCCATACAGTAAATGCGGGTGGCTTAGGCATGGTGGCGATCGGTGTGGGTGGTGCAGATGCGTGCGACGTGATGGCAGGCTTGGCTTGGGAGTTGAAATTTCCGAAACTAATCGGAGTAAAATTAACTGGAAAATTAAATGGCTGGACTTCGGCCAAAGACGTAATATTAAAAGTAGCTGGTATTTTGACTGTAAAAGGTGGTACAGGTGCAATTGTTGAATATTTTGGCGATGGTGCGACTTCGATGAGTTGTACTGGAAAAGGTACAATTGCGAACATGGGTGCAGAAATCGGGGCGACAACCTCCACTTTCGGTTATGACGATTCAATGGCTCGATATTTACAAAGCACAGGAAGGGCAGAAGTGGCTGCCATGGCTGATGAAATTCGTGAGCATTTAACAGCTGATCCTGAAGTTTATGCCAACCCTGCAGCTTATTTTGATCAGTTAATTGAAATTGATTTGGACACTTTGGAGCCACATTTGAACGGTCCTTTCACGCCAGATTTGGCCACGCCAATCTCTAAAATGAAAGAAATGGCTGAGAAAAACGGCTGGCCAATAAAAGTGGATGTAGGTTTGATAGGATCATGCACCAATTCAAGTTATGAAGACATATCACGAGCGGCTTCTATTGCTGCACAAATTGCGGGCTTGGGTTTAAAAGCGAAATCGGAATATACGGTAACGCCTGGTTCTGAGCAAGTTAGATACACAATAGAGCGTGATGGGTTTATCGACACTTTTGAAAGTATCGGTGGAAAAGTGTTCGCCAACGCATGCGGACCATGTATAGGTCAGTGGGCTCGTGCAGGTGCTGAAAAGGCTGAGAAAAACACGATCGTGCATTCATTCAACAGAAATTTTGCCAAACGTGCTGATGGAAACCCCAATACTTATGCCTTTGTAGGTTCGCCTGAATTGGTAACTGCACTGGCCATTGCGGGTGATTTAACTTTTAATCCAATCACTGATTTTATAACAAACGATAAAGGCGAAAAAGTAAAATTGGCTGTACCTACAGGATTTGAATTGCCTCCAAAAGGTTTTGATGTAGGCGATGCTGGCTTTCAAGCACCTGCTGAAGATGGCTCAGGAGTAGAAGTAAAAGTTTCGCCAACATCAGATCGTTTGCAATTGCTCGACCCTTTCAAAGCTTGGGAAGGCACTGATTTAAAAGGACTTAAGCTTTTGATTAAAGCCAAAGGCAAGTGTACAACTGACCATATTTCAATGGCTGGCCCGTGGTTGAAATACCGTGGACATTTGGATAATATTTCCAATAATATGTTAATCGGTGCATTGAATTATTTCAATGAAAAGACTGATAATGTAAAAAATCAATTGACTGGTGAATATGGCCCTGTTCCTGCCACTCAACGTGCTTACAAAGTAGCTGGAATTGGTAGTATTGTAGTAGGCGATAGCAATTATGGCGAAGGTAGCTCACGTGAGCATGCGGCCATGGAGCCTCGTCATTTAGGTGTACGAGTGGTTTTGGTAAATTCTTTTGCCCGTATTCACGAAACAAACTTGAAAAAACAAGGTATGTTGGCCCTTTTATTTGACAAAGAGTCTGACTACCAATTGGTTCAAGAAAATGACAGTATTGATGTAAACGGCCTAGCTGATTTTGCTCCGGGCAAACAATTGGAAGTAGTTTTAAACCATGCCGATGGCACTTCTGACACCATAAAAGTAAATCATACTTACAACGATCAGCAGATTGAGTGGTTTAAGGCTGGTGGGGCTTTGAATATTATTCGGGCGAGTGTAGGGAAGTAACAGTTCCCTAACCCGATGGAGGGGTTTGGTCCATGTTTGTTATACTCATTTTAGACCTGATAAGTTTTTGAAACTTGTCAGGTCTTTATTTTGAAATAATATTGCATTATATTTACTATTATTGGCAAAAACAAATCTTAAAGATTATGGAAAAAATATCTAGAAAATATCTAGTAATATATGAGCAATCTGTTGACGGCTTTAGTGCTTATGTTCCAGATTTGCCGGGGTGCACATCCGCTGGAGCCAATCGAGAAGAAATTGAAATAAATATAATTGAGGCAATTAAATTGCATTTGGAGGTGATGGAAGAAATGGGAGAAGCTATTCCTAAACCTATCTCAGACTCTCAAATGTTAGTTTTTGCATGAAATATAAAGAAATTGTAAGCTTAATAGAAAGAGATGGATGGATTCAGGTCCGTCAAAAAGGTAGCCATAGAGCCTATAAACATAATTCGAAAACTGGAATTGTTACCATTGCTTATCATAGGATTAATGATGAAATTCCATTAGGGACGTTGAATAGTATTTTGAAACAGGCTAAGTTGAAGTGATTCTCCACCCCCTACTCCTTCAACCTCAAATCAAAATGAAAATCTTCGATTTTACTGATTTTTATTTTCTTAAAATCAGAGTGTTGTGGATTAATTAGGAAATTGTATTCATTTTTGATAATAGCTGAAGGCACTCGTAAAATGACAGATCTTAGGCTTTTAGCCCATTCGTCGCCTACTTCTTGGCTTTGGTAATAGTTTTCAAATTCGGTCCAGTCATCATTATAAAATATGCCTGCCTTTTCAATGGAAATGTCTTCAGGTATTTCAATTACAGAAAGTTTAAATTGACTCTGAATTTCTTCACCTCGCAAATGCACCAACATTTCCAGACAAGATAGGGCTCGAGACGAACCTGTATAAGTTACAAAAACACCATTTGAATTCCACCTAGCAGCTCGTCCCGAACTTTGTAATACGCCAGCCCATTTTTCAGAGGTAATTCTAAAAACCTCCATATCTAGGCCGTAGTACCGTATTCTATGCGAATAAGCTCCTCTGTGATGAGATCAATGCCTAAGCTTGTTTCCATCAAGTCAAATGGAATTTGGCGCCCTAAACCATATTGAGGCTTAGTAAGCCAATTTCTGAAAACTGGCAAACTCCCAAAAACTTCATAGCCCTTTTTAAAAAGTGCAACTATCTTGAGTGCCTGCTCACCAGTTATGGTGTCTAAGTTTTTATTGGCTTGATTATACCTCATAATCGTTTTCATTGAAAGGTGAAACATGCTTGCCAGCCTATCCTTTTCAAGACCAGTTAATATCAAAATATCGTAAAATATTTTCACATCAACTCCTTTTTTAGCATTAATAACCAAATTGTAATTGGTATTAAACAAAGGATTGTAAGGCCTAAAAAACAGCTCAGGCTCTTCTAAGCTATTCTTTTTAAAATCTCCTGTTCCTGTCATTTTCTTTTTTCAACAAATATAATACAAAAGTCTTATAAATAAAGACTTTTGTCCAAAATTTTAATGATAGCTTTATCGTATCCAATTGGCACTATTTGGATATCACCCATAAAACTCATCATGCAAAAGGTATTATTGAGCCGAAACCAAATTTGCAAATAACCGATAAGCTCCAGAAACTCCCGCCGGCAGTTGCCTAAAAAATGCGTAACCTGTAAAAATGTAGTTTCCTTTTCCATATTTTGAGTACAATAGTCCACCATCCATTGGTTTTTCGGTAGGATCGTTGCTACTCAAAATTGCTTCGTATTTCGGATCCCATTCATTTGAAAAGTACAAACCACGCTCCTGCACCCAGCCATCAAAATCTGAATGATTAATTTTATTTGGGAAATTTAGCAAAGCATGATTAGGCTTCAATATCCGCATTTCAGCTTCTTCAACAGTTACTCTATCACGAGAAAGTTTATATGGAAACGGCCCTATACCGCCGTCCATTTTTTGTAAAAAATTATTGACTTGGTATTGAACCACTAAATTTCCACCATTTTCAACATATTTCATCAAAATTGGATTATAAACCTTCATCCGTTGATTCACATTATAAGCCCTCACTCCCACCACGATTGCATCATACTTGGTTAAATCATTACTCATGTCCGCTTCTGTGAGTTTTGTTACATTAGCTCCCAATTGTGTTAAAGCTGAAGCAACCTCATCACCAGCACCATCAATATAGCCAATGTTTTTAGCGATTAATTTCACATCTGCTCTGATAACTTTTGCCTCAGCAATTTGATATTTAATCAAAGGAGGTACATGTTCATAGTTAATTTCAGTCAATGATTTATCAAAAGTGCTTCCATCCGATTTTGCAATTAAGTGAATGGTTCCCTCTTCCATATTTTTCGGAGGAAAAATATGAAAACTCATCTTTCGCTCTTCCAATTTATTTTCCATTTCGAAAGAAATGGCATTAGGCTCAACTTTCCAACCAGCAGGTGCGGTTATTGATACTTCGCCCTTTGCCTTTGGGGCAAATGCTACAACTTTCACCTCAATTGTTTTAGAATCTGAATTGGGAAAAAGCAAAACTTTTTCCGCAAAAGTCACCGTAAGTTTAGGCCGAATTTCTAATGGCCTGTACAATTCGCCTCTGATTTCATCAGTGTATTTATAAACTAACGGTACTTCAAAATCAAAATTTTGGCCTTCAATATCAAGATTAACTTTACCAACAAAAGAAGCTTCAGCAATCGGCAATCCACTGATTTTAAGATCATTGTATGAATATCTTCCAATACTTTTCTTTTTTGCTTCCAACCAATAAGGCTGTGTAATTTCGAAATCTAATGGCACTTTTCTAGTAAAATCATACCTTTTCAAAATATTTTCAGCAAGTGGGTATTTTGAAAATGTACTATCAATACCTAGCCCTTTCATTTGAATTGAATGAATTGAAATATTAGTTCTAGACCGATTAATTAGGCTAAAATTTAGCTTTATCGGGCTACCTTGCGCCACAATATATTCCGTCGAATTGGCTTCAAAAAATAGTCCAGCACACTTTTTAATTAAATCCTTAATCTCATTCAGCTTTTGATTTTTCCAATAATCATCATTCACATTCTGTACTTTTTTATAAATTTCAATAAGTTGAGGAATAGATTTGGAAGGGTTTTCTTGATCAAATTTCCCAATCATTTCACTAATTTCATTCTCAATTCCCCAACTTCGTTCCACTTTTTTCCAAGTCAAATCTACTCCATCAAATACATCTGAAATTGCTTTATCACCATCCTTATGTACAAAATATTCAATTGATGAGCCTCTACGACGAGGCACTCCAAAACCTTGGCTTTTATGTTGCGAGCGACTTTCAGCAGCTATTTCTGTATATGCCTTCCCCAAAAGAGGATTAAAATTCCCGATTTCTACTTTTACATATTCCTTTTCATTGGGGATCTGGCTTGGGCCTCCAAAATTAAAGGTATTCCAAACCACCCGTTTAGCTTGCCATGTCTTCACAAATTTGAGTTGTTCAGGATATTTTGTTGGGTTAGCAGCCACCTTAAAAGCTTTTTCAGCCAAATAAGCAGATGCAGAATGGTTACCATGCCCCGCACGTGCATCAGGCGGAAACCTACAAACGATAACGTCAGGTCTAAGATTCCTAATTCGCCAAACTACATCGCCCAACACGGCTTCCTCATCCCAAATTTTCAAGGTTTCTTCAGTAGTTTTCGAAAAACCAAAATCTGACGCAGAAGTAAAATATTGCTCTGGCCCATCAATTGCTCTGGCCGCTAAAAGCTCATGCGTACGGATAAGCCCCAGTAATTCAGACTGTTCAGAGCCGATTAAGTTTTGCCCACCGTCTCCTCGAGTAATAGATAAATAAGAGGTTCTAACCAATTTTTCCTTGGCCAACCAACTGAGCATCACGGTATTTTCATCATCAGGATGTGCCGCCACGTACAAAACTGAGCCCAAAACATTGAGCTTTTTCATATTTAGTAATATTTCGTTGGGCGAATAATTGGGGAGGTTTTGACTGAAAACTAAGCTTTTTACAAGAAAAAATAAAACTATTAAGAGACTTTTTTGCATAACAATAAAAATAAATTAGGAATAAAATTTTCATTAAAATAAAGGAACAATTTACTTACAAATCAGTCAAATATTAGTATAATTTATACCAAATGGCTATTAAATTCGAAATTTTAGCCATTTTTTCAAAAACTGATTTCATTAAATAGATAGAAATGGCTAATTTTGCAAATTCAAATTTAAAACTAATCCCATTAATACGAAATTATGGATTCTATTATCTATTTAGTCCCAGCATTTGGCCTTGTCGGCCTTGCTTATACCTTTTGGAAATTCAATTGGGTATCCAACCAAGAAACAGGCGACGCCAATATGGTGAAACTTTCAGGCTACATTGCCGACGGAGCAATTGCCTTTTTGAAAGCAGAATGGAAAATTTTATTATGGTTTGCCATACCGACTGCAGTTTTATTATTTTTCCTAGGTAGCAACGAAGGTACCGCCGAAAACCCAATACACTCCTCTCCATTAATAGCAGTGGCCTTTTTATTAGGCGCTTTTTTATCAGCATTAGCTGGTTATATCGGTATGAAAGCCGCTACAAAAGCAAATGTAAGAACAGCGCAAGCAGCTAAAACATCCTTAGCAAAAGCGTTAAACGTTTCATTTACAGGCGGTTCTGTAATGGGAATGGGTGTAGCTGGCTTGGCAGTTTTAGGCTTAGGCGGCTTGTTTATAGCCCTTTATAATTATTTTGCAAAAGATATGGCACTTACATCTGACGAAATGAAGAAAGCCATTGAAGTATTAGCAGGTTTTTCGCTGGGTGCTGAATCAATTGCTCTTTTCGCTCGTGTGGGTGGTGGTATTTATACAAAAGCTGCTGACGTAGGTGCCGACTTAGTGGGTAAAGTGGAAGCAGGAATTCCTGAAGATGATGTTCGAAACCCTGCTACAATTGCTGATAACGTGGGTGATAACGTTGGTGACGTAGCAGGTATGGGTGCCGATTTGTTTGGTTCTTATGTGGCTACAATTTTGGCAACAATGGTTTTGGGTCAAGAAATATCTGTAACGGATAATTTCAATGGTTATTCACCTGTGTTACTTCCAATGATGATTGCTGGTGTTGGCTTATTGGCTTCTTTAGTTTCTACGTTTTTCGTAAGAATTAAAAATGAAAAATCATCTGTACAAAATGCTTTAAATATCGGAAACTGGGCCTCTGTAGCCATAACATTGGTTTCATGCTTTTTCTTGGTTAAATATATTTTGCCTGAAAATTTAAACCTTCGTGGATTTGAATTTACAGCCAACGGTGTGTTTTATTCAATTTTAGTTGGTTTGGTAGTAGGTACATTAATGAGCTTAATTACTGAATATTATACAGCAATGGGTAAACGACCTGTTCAATCAATTATCGAAAAATCAGGTACTGGCCATGCAACAAACATCATTGGTGGATTAGCAGTAGGTATGGAATCTACTGTTTTACCGATTTTGGTTTTGGCAGCTGGTATTATTTTCTCCTATAAATTTGCTGGCCTTTATGGTGTTTCAATCGCTGCTGCTGGTATGATGGCTACCACTGCCATGCAATTGGCAATCGATGCTTTTGGACCAATTGCAGATAATGCGGGTGGTATTGCTGAGATGAGTCAACTAGACCCATCTGTTCGTGAGCGTACTGATAATTTGGATGCAGTAGGTAACACCACGGCAGCTACTGGTAAAGGCTTTGCTATTGCTTCCGCTGCATTGACTTCTTTAGCGCTTTTTGCGGCTTTTGTTGGGATAGCGGGCATTAAAGCAATCGATATTTATAAAGCGGATGTATTGGCTGGTTTGTTTGTGGGTGGTATGATTCCATTCATTTTCAGTGCATTATGTATTTCGGCTGTTGGTAAAGCAGCCATGGAAATGGTAAATGAGGTTCGTCGCCAGTTCCGTGAAATTCCTGGAATTATGGAATACAAAGCAGAGCCCGAATACGAAAAATGTGTGGCTATTTCTACTGAAGCCTCTATCAAACAAATGATATTACCAGGTGCTATTGCATTGATTACACCTGTTTTGGTAGGTTTCACTATGGGACCTGAAGTTTTGGGTGGATTGTTGGCTGGTGTAACCGTTTCGGGCGTATTGATGGGCTTGTTCCAATCTAACGCTGGTGGTGCTTGGGACAATGCCAAAAAATCATTCGAAAAAGGTGCTGTTATAAACGGTGAAACATTTTACAAAAAATCTGAGCCGCATAAAGCTTCAGTAACTGGTGACACTGTTGGTGATCCATTTAAAGATACTTCTGGCCCATCAATGAATATTTTGATTAAATTGATGTCAATCGTTTCTTTGGTAATTGCCCCTTATATTGCCATACATTCATCAGATGCAAAAACTGAGATGCAAATGATGCAAATGGAGGAGATGAAGCCAAAAGAAATTCAGATTACTCCAACTGATTTGGAAAAAGCTGAGAAATCTGTTGTAATTGATTCTCTTTCAGCAAAATAAGATAAATTTTATTTAGATTGAAAAATCCTGCAGGTTTCGGCTTGCAGGATTTTTTTATGTCTCTCCAGCCACTTTTCCAATAACAGAATTGGCAAAATATAGTTTTTGCTAGTTGTAGTTAATCCAAATACATTTCTCAAAAAAGTATTATTCAACAAAAAGCCCCAAGTCGGAAGACTTAGGGCTTTTCAAAATTTAAGGCAAACAAAAATTAATCGTTTGTCAATTTACCTCTTAATGCACGTGGGATATCGATAGTAGCCACTGGATTTGAGCCATTTACTAAAATCTCACAACCTGGCACTTTCAATTTGCTTACTTTCAAAGTTTGTCCTAGTTCCAAACCAGTGATGTCGCCGTTGATTACTTCTGGTATCGAAGCAATTGGGCCTTTGATTTTCAATTTACGCAATTTTTGAACTGCTTTACCACCTTTTAAAACGCCTGGTGAAGTACCCACAATTTTGATAGGTATTTCCACTCTCACATCCTTACCTTCACGGATTTCCAAGAAATCAACATTTAATATCATCTCGTTCACTGGGTGAAAACTAGCATCTTGCAAAATTGCATGGTGAATTTCACCTTCAATATTCAAGATAACTTCGTACACTTCTGGAGAGTACAACAATTCACGGAAAAGTATCATTGGTACTGCAAAATGCACTTGAGAAGCACCTCCATACAATACACATGGAGCCAATGACTCATTACGCAAATCTTTTGCCGATTTAGTACCTAACGTCTCACGCTTGTACCCTACAATTTCTAATTTTTTCATTCTTTTTTGTTTTGTGCATTCCGCCTGTCATATTCCCTCGCTTAAATCTACCAGCTGAGAAAAGGAAAACTATCTTCGGAAGGCCTGTTAAAACTAATTTTTTATAAATAAACTACTGATAGACTCATGATCTCTAATTCTGCCAATGGCTTTTGAAAAAAGCTCAGCAACAGAAAGTACTTTAATTTTGTCAGAAACGCCCTTTGGAGGAATCGTATCTGTAATCACCAATTCAGTCAATACCGAATTGGAAATATTGTCATAGGCTGCACCTGAAAGCACTCCGTGAGTAACCACCGCACGTACCGAAAGGGCACCTTTATCCATAATTAATTGAGCGGCTTTACACATAGTACCACCTGTATCAATTAAATCATCTACCAAAACTACGTGAGCATCTTTCACATTACCAATCAACTGCATAGAAGCAATCTCATTGGCACGTTTGCGATGTTTATCGCAAATTACCATATCGGCGCTGAAATACTTGGCCATATGTCTTGTGCGAACCACACCACCCACATCTGGAGAGGCAAATACTAAATTATCTAAATTAAGCGATCGCAAATAAGGCACAAAAATGGCTGTACCCTCTAAATGATCCACTGGGAAATCAAAAAAACCTTGGATTTGACCTGCATGCAAATCAATTGTCATCAATCTATCTGCACCAGCTGCAGTTAATAAATTAGCCACTAATTTCGCACCGATACCTACTCTAGGTTTATCCTTTCTATCTTGTCGAGAATAACCAAAATAAGGCATCACTACGGTTACTTGATGGGCTGAGGCTCTACGGGCACCATCCACCATATGCAATAATTCAAATAAATTACTTGCTGGCGAATGGGTACTTTGTATCAAAAAAACATCACAACCTCGGATGGACTCGTCAAAACTTGGCAAAATTTCACCATCTGCAAAAGTTTGTACAGAATTCAATCCCAATTCTTTGCCATAGAATTTAGCGATATCATTACCTAAACCTTTTGAAGAAGAACCAGCAAATATTTTTACTGCATTTATCGAAGCCATAGAAGCATGCTATTTTTGAAGGTGCAAAATTACGAAAAATAAACCTTTTTTACACGAGTAATTGCAAAAAAACTTAGGTAGGCAAATAAAGACCCTAAAATCGCACCCGAAAGTATATCCAGTGGATAGTGTACTCCTACATAAATACGTGAATACGAAATGATTATAGCCCAAACAAATAAAGAAATGGTATAAATATTTTTACCAAAAAAAAGCCATAAGGAAGTGGCCAATGCAAATCCATTGGCAGCATGACTAGAGCAGAAGCCAAACTGCCCTCCACAATCTGTAACCAGATGGATAAGACCTTGCAAGCTAGGCTCATGACAGGGGCGAAGGCGTGCAACCATTGGCTTTAAAAAAGAGGAACATATTTGATCAGAAATCAAGACTGCCAACAGAATAGTAAGTATTTGAAAGGCTGCCTCTTTTCTATTTCTAACAATCAACCAAATCACCAAAATCAAATAAGCAGGGAACCAGGTTTCCCTACGAGTTATCACCTCCATTATTAGATCAAGCCAATCGAAATGAATGGAATTTAAGTATAGGAATAGTTGGGTATCTAGGGTTTTGAGTTGTTGCATTTTATCGGTTGGGCGGATTATAAATCCTTTTTATTTAGGTACGACATTGCAAATGTCGACCAGCTTGTATTTCAATCAGTGGCTTATGGAAGGCTATCATTTTTAGGAAAGTGTAAATTCACATTGTCATGCATTGTGTAAAGCCTGTATCTTTTTCCATCATTTACTAATATCCCGCTTGATTTATTATCGCCTAGAATTGGATTCATTTGGTATTTTTCCCAATGAATCAAATCATCTGATACCGCCACATTAGTAGTCCATTTACTCCAATCCTTAAAGGCTGTACCATGATAATAACCATAATATTTGCCTTTATATTTTATAATTTGATTCATTGCAACCGCATATTTGTCGTAAGGTTCTGGCCCCATATTGATTATGGGGTCATCTTGGACATTTTTCCAAACTTTCAAATCTTTAGAGCTGGCAAGCCAAATTCCTAAATCGCCTCGTTCATAAAATAAGTAATAGGTACTATTTTCGTAAAAAATAGCTGGAGTACCATATGAGCCACTAGAAATTGGCTCTCCATTTGTTTTTAAAATAATCAGATTACCCTTCTCAGTCCAATTAACACGGTCGATAGAACTGAGCATATGAGCGATATCTCCCTTCCCCTCAGCAAACATATAATACACACTATCTACTTTTATTACGGACATATCTTCCACCCAGCCTTTCGAATAAATAGGGTTTTTGCTATTTCGAGTCCAAGATATGCCATCTTTGGAAGTGGCATAACCCAAATGCATTTCAGATTCTTGGGTTTTAAATCCAGTATACCATAGATGGTAAATGCTGTCCTCTTTAAGTATATACCCTCTTTCTCTAATATTAGCATCCCAGGTATTGTCATTAGTGCCTGTGAAAACTGGATTATTTTTAAAGCTGACAAAATTCACCATCTCATCGGGAAATTCGTCACTTATTTTTTCAGTTTTTTTAGATGAATCGCATTGAACAAAAATTATTAGATTCAATATTAAGAAGGAGAATAATAATAAATTCTTCATTTTTTT
>JAZKGO010000182.1:0-2672 GCA_040385875.1 Bacteroidota bacterium | reverse complement strand
TAAAATTATTCGCCCCAGTTTCGTGATTTCAAGTCATGAACCGCTACAAAACCTACAATCAGCTCTCGAAAAAGCAGTAATCGGCGAAGAAAGCAAAATTATTATTTCGATCTAACCATTCATTAAATGAATCAAGCTAACCAAGTATTTATATTAACTTTTTGCGTTATTCTCACGGGATTTTTACTCAAAAAATTCAATTTTATAAAAGAAAGTGAAGGAAAAACTATCTCAAAATTCTTGATGCATACTACATTTCCTGCTTTAATGGTTATTTCAACTGCCCGAATAAAAATAGAATACTCTTTATTGCTATTGCCTCTTTTTTGTATAGCTATTTCCATCATAATGATTGGCGTCGCCTATTTAGTTTTTGCCAAATATCCACCGAATTTAAGAGGGGTTTTAATGATGGGCATGGGTGGAACAAATGTCGGTTTGTTTGGCTTTCCTATTATTGAAGAGTTGTTCGGAAAAGAGGCTTTGGCTTATGCAATCATGTATGATATTGGCAACACAATTATTGTTTTTGGGGTTATTTATCCGATTGGACGATATTTTTCGCCTTTACATGAAAAGGGCTTAGGAATTAAACCTATCTTAAAGAAGATATTTTCTCTTCCTCCTTTCATTGGGATGCTTATTGGATTGATAATTAACCTATTAGCGATACCAATGCCAGAGATTTTCTACGATTTTCTGGGTATATTAGCCAAAGGAAATAAACCTATTGTGTTGCTTTTGATGGGTATCTACCTTAGTTTCAGTTTGGATAAAAATCAAATTATTGGGATTTCGAAAGTGCTGTATATTAGGTATGCGGTAAGTATTATTGTGATTCTAATTTTATATTATTTTTTGCCGATTAATCAGATGCGAAATGTGCTGATGATGTGCATCATTTTGCCGATGGGGATGACCATTCTTCCCTTTTCTGACGAGATGAACTACTCTTCAAAAATGGCGGGTTCTATGGTGAATTTATCATTGATAATTAGTTTTGCACTCATGTGGGTTCTCGTCTCTTTACTCCTTTAGATTAATTTTGATTATTTATTGTGTTCATATTTTGCAATAAATTATATAAAATATCCATGTATTTGGTATTTTTACCCTATACCTTTGTCCATTGTATTTTCTCCAATTAGAATGATTGACAACAATTGGAATTTATACAATCCCTTAAATAATAATACTTTACAAAACCGCATTGAAATGAAAGAGGTACCTATTATTGATTTGCAAACTGCCGCTCAAATGGTAAAGGAAGGCGATGTTTTGCTTCAAGGAGGCTTTGGTATGACGGGTAACCCAGTACATTTGATGCATGCTCTGGCTGAAATTGGTACAAAAAACCTAACTTTTATTGGCAATAATACTGGAGAGGCAGGTCTTGGTGGAGGTAGATTATTGCGCAATGGTCAGCTCAAAAAGATGATTGGCTCCTTTTTTACTTCCAATCCTGATGCCGTAAAAGCAGCCCAAAATGGTGAAGTAGAATATGAGTTATTGCCTCAAGGCACACTAGCAGAGGCTATTCGAGCTGGAGGAGCGGGCATTGGGGGCTTTTATACCCCCACTTCGGCAGGAACAATTATCGCCAAGGATCGAGAAACAAAACTGATTGATGGTGTTGAGCAAGTATTCATAAAAGGTATTCGGGCTAATGTGGCTTTTATCAGAGCTTGGCGAGCCGATACCGCAGGAAACTTGCAATATAGAATGACAGAAAATAACTTCAATAAAGCAATGGCAACTGCTGCCGATTTGGTGATTGCTGAAGTAGAGGAAATTGTATCTGTTGGGGAGATATCTCCAGAATTTGTTCACACTCCTGGGTGCTTTGTGGATTATTTGGTGGAAGCAAAAGTTACGCTGGACGACCTCGGTAGCTCCGCTTCTGTTTCCTCTTCCAAAAAAGTAGACGATAGCCGAATGAATATGGCAAAACGTGCTTTAGCTGAATTGAAAAAAGGGGATGTAGTCAATCTTGGAATTGGTATCCCGACTTTAGTGGCTGATTTGATTACTGAAGAGCACGGGATTATTTTACATACTGAAAATGGTATGTTAGGAGTTGGCCCAGTGCCCACTGATGGGGGAGGAGCTATGAACTATCCAGTGAATGCCGGGAAAATACCGGTTACTGCACTCAATGGAAGTAGTTATTTTGACAGTGCCGATAGCTTTGCCATGATCCGTGGAGGACATATCGATGTCGCAGTAATGGGCGGGCTTGAATGTGATGAAGAGGCTAATTTAGCCAATTGGGCGGTGCCTGGTAAGCCACTTTTAGGTGTGGGCGGTGCGATGGATTTGGCCAAAGGAGCTAAGAAATTGATTATCGCTATGACGCATACCAACCCTGATGGCAGCTCAAAAATTGTACCCTCTTGTAATTTGCCTCTTACCGCTTCTGGAGTGGTGGATTTGATTATCACCGAATTATCAGTGTTTGCCTATCCAAATGGACAATTAACATTGATTGAATTAATGCCAAATGCAAGTTTGGAAGAGGTAAAAGCAAAAACATCAGCTAAATTTATAATGGCTTTGAGAGAAATCTGATTATTTGGCTTTATTGTAATAGTCTTATAATCATTAATTTGAAGTATTAAGAAACTGCAAAAATGAAAGAATCCTTCATAATCGATGCGATACGTACTCCTATA
>JAZKGO010000181.1:0-2638 GCA_040385875.1 Bacteroidota bacterium | reverse complement strand
GGGCTATACTTTTTGAAAATAATATATTCTGATAAACCGAATGAAAGCCTTTTACAAAGCCACCAATGGACCAATGATTGGTGAATGACTTGACAAAGAGCGAGTTAAAGCCATAATCATTTACCTTGACAGTACTCATAACTGAATCCACTGTTACGGAATTGGTGCGTTGGGCATAATAAGAATAAAAGCTAAACTTTGATTTTTCGGTGGTTTTTCCTCCCCTGAAATTGCCATCGATGGCAATATTTTTTCGGTTACTTTCACCTGTTAAACGACCGTTACCACCCAATCCAAAAATCCAATTCTTCCATTTATCCGGTTTGGGGGTTTTAGCTTTTGTAGTGCTTTTACTAAAACTTACTCGAACTGTTTCGGCAATATTTGAATCATCCATATATTTGAGCAGCCCCAAAGAGATTGCATTTAACAGGTTTTTTCTAATAATATCATCCGTTGCATCTTGCTTTACAGATACATTCAGGGTATCTGATTGGCTTGAATATTTGTTCACGCCATTAAAAAACAGCTGAAAGTTTCGTCCTCCAGAGGCATTATTGATGGAGGTGACCATGATAATTACATCCGCACTGGCCTGATCCCTCACAAAATTAAAGTGGCTGAGTTCGGTTCTTAGATAATCGTTGTAACATTTGGCAATCTGGCAGTTTAAAAAAACATTCAGACTATTATTTTGAGAATAGGAAATAAAGGTAGTTGTGCAGAAAAAAACTATACTAAAAAGAATCTTCATATTTTGTAATAAATTGATTTACAATTTTTTTGCACAAAAATAACATTAGATTTCGGAATTTCTAACATAGTGAACCTATAGGATGGGTCAGCAGATTTTTTCTTGCTGATTTTGGCAATAATTTATCAGATTGATTAGCAATGAATTAGCTAAATTTTGAAATAAAATTGTGGATACTAGATTCATTTTATTAGGTTCGGTTCAAAAATGATTTTCAAAGCCTAAATCTCAATATTAAAATTGTCGGTTTCTAAAACCCCAAAAGTACTCTCGGGCGAATGGCCGTCAAGGCGTAGAAAACCATTTGGTGTATGATTTGTAAATTCTTTAAAATTATGTACCAAATGTTGGTAATCGTAATAGCCTAATTTTAAGGCTATTGTGAGCCAATCTACGTTCAAATTTGCATTTTTTAGCTTGTAAGCCATTTCTAATCTTTTTATTTTATCAAATGATTTTGGTCCAATTCCCATTCTTTGGTTAAATTTTCGATAAAATTGACGAGGACTCAAGCAGGCTTGGTTGGCCAAATAGTCTATTGATATTTGCTGATTTTGATACAAAATTAATTGTCCAATTTTATCAACTCCGACCAAATCACGCTTCGATTTTTTTATAATTTTTTCAAGAAATTGCTCAGCAACTTTTACACAATCGTCGATTTCTTCCAAATTACATAATTGCTCCTGAACCTGAGCGATTTCTCTTCCCCAAACGGCCTCAGCATCTATAAAGGTATTGGTCAATTCATAGCTAGGAATACCTGTTAGCCGATACAATGCACCAGGTTGAAAAAGGATTTGAAATGCCCATAGATCTTGCGGTACATATCGGTTTTGTACCACTGTATACTGCCCAGCAAGTGTGCATTTAGGATGTTCTTTTAAATCGGCATAAAGATTAGTTTTAACACTTTGCAAATCTCGCATGAAAAAAATTAAACTGTGTTCAGGCCGTGGAATGTAAGCTTTTACAGGCAAAATATCCACAGCCCCGAACTTAAATCGAACGATTTGATGCTTCCGTATGTATTCCTGAAGCGGACCGCTTGGCAATATATCTTTTAGTATAATCACCTTTTTTTAGTTTAGATTTTACTAGTCTAATGTTAAAGCTGGACCCAAATTTTTTATGCCATGTTCAAGCGATAATTTGTCCAAATATTCTTGGCTTGGAGGTCCTTTTAGTTCGGTTAATTTTATAAAAAATTCTTCAAACTTTCCTGCTGGCTGTACCATATACATCAACTTTCCGGTTTCGGTGGTTTGTATCCAAGTATGAGGGATTCCCTTTGGGCCAAATAGGGTATCCCCAGCTTTTGCCAATATTTTCTCATCGCCAATTTGAAACTTATATTCGCCTTCCAACACAGTAAAAATTTCGTCTTGCTCAAGATGAACATGCAAGTCTGGCCCAACTTTTTGCTTGCCAATGTACTCATATATAGCCAATTGGCCATTTGTATCTTTGCCAGATACTTTCAAATCGTTAGGATTAATTCCACGATAAGGAGTGTGAATTCCAAATCTAGCCTCTCCATTTTTTACCACAAAAGGCTTCTTTTCTTTTTTTGCAAAAGTGTGTGCAGATGATACACCAAGGGCTGAAGTTGCCACAGTCAAATTTAAGAATTTTCTTCGTTTCATAATATTTTATATTTAAAATTTATGCTACAAATATTTGATTTTTAGGCATTTACTTAGTGGTATGAATCGGACTTTTTGTAAATATTTTTCTGAAGTATTTCTTATAAAGACAGTTTATTTCAAAACTAATTTTCATTTTTTTGAATGAAAACTAATTGAGAAATTGGTTTTGGTATATTATAAAATATCGACTCAATAAGTTAAATTTAAGTGAAAAACAGAAGATGGAAAAACAAGA
>JAZKGO010000180.1:0-2939 GCA_040385875.1 Bacteroidota bacterium | reverse complement strand
CTTCAAGTGCTTGCAGTCTTGCAGCCAAAATATTGGTGGCTATTCCTTCCGCCGATTTCAAAAAATCGCCATAAGTCGACTTTTGATAGAACATTAAATCCCTGATTATCAACAAAGACCACTTGTCTCCAAATATTTCAAGAGAACAACTTATTGGGCATTCTGACCTCATTTTTGACATTTTGTAAAAACAATTGAAAAATAATTGAAATAATTACTTGCATTTTGAAAGTGCTTTGTATATTTGCACTTGCATTTTGCAAGCGAAATTACAATTTTAATTTTAAAACAAACAGAAATGAGTAAAAATATTTTAGTAACAGGTGCTTCTTCAGGCTTTGAGTTACTTATTGCAAACGAGCTACACCGAAACGGTTATAATGTACTTGGCACAAGTCGAAATCCTGAAAAAATGCAGTCGGCCGTACCCTTCAAAATGATTGCATTAGACCTTGATTCAGAACAATCCATAAACACTTTGCCTGAAAGAATTTTCAATGAAATACGTCAGTTGGATGTTCTGATCAACAATGCTGGCTTTTTAGTTACTGGTATTGCCGAAGAAATACCTATCGAGTTAGGTAGAAAACAATTTGAAACTAATTTTTGGGGAACTATCAAAGTTACCAATGCCATATTGCCCAATTTTAGAAAGCAAAAATTTGGTAAAATAATAACTGTAGGTTCAATAACAGGGCTTGTTGCATTTCCGAGCACAGCTTATTATGCAGCTTCTAAACACGCTCTGGAAGGGTATTACAAAGCATTACGCTATGAATTAACTGAGTTTAATATTCGTGTGGCCATGATTGAACCTGGCTCTTTCAAAACAAATATTATGGAAAACTCATCAACAACCTTAAATAGAATTGAAGATTACAATACTTTAAGAAATAAAAGTGAAAAATATGCAGATTTCATCGTAGAACAAGGTGAAGACCCTGCAATGGTTGCAGCAAAAGTGCTTAAAGTTGTTGAAACACATAGACCTAAATTTCGAAACTTGGTTGGAAAAGGTTTATCTGTGTTAATTACGTTACAACATTTTGCTTATGGAATATTAGAAAAAACAATTCTTAAACAATTGAACAATGCTTAAAATGAAAAATACTTTTTTTCTAACAATTTTAATAATTCTAAAAATGACAACAACAAATGCACAAAGTGGTAACTATTCTTATGCAACAGTTCCCACTAAATTCGTAGAAGCTAACAGTATAAAATTCGCCTATCGTTCTTATGGCAAAGCTGGTGATATACCAGTTATATATTTTAATCACCTTACGGCAAACCTTGATAATTGCGACCCAAGAATTATGGATGCCATTGCAGCAGAGCGACCTATTATTTCTTTTGATTATAGGGGCGTTGGTTCAACTTCGGGCGTGCAGGGAACAAGTATTCCTGATATGGCAAAAGATGCTATTGCTTTTATCCATGCTTTGGGATACAAACAAGTGGATATTATGGCGTTTTCGATGGGTGGTTTTATTACGCAAGAATTACTTTTGGTAGAGCCTGATTTGGCAAGAAAAATATTATTAACAGGCACTGGCCCAAGAGGTGGAGATGGCGTGAGTGATGTGGTTGGCTTAACCTACAAAGACATTTTTAAAGGCTTTCTTTCATTCAGAGACCCTAAGTTTTATCTGTTTTTTACACAAAACAAAGTAGGTAAAGAAGCAGCACGTGATTTTCTGAACCGATTAAAAGAAAGAACTGAAAACCGAGATACGAAAGTAAAACTGAGTGTATTGAAAAAGCAATTGAAAGCCATTGCTGCATGGGGGCAGGATACTCCTGCCGATTTGAGTGTTTTTAAACATCCCGTTTTAGTAGCTAATGGCGACAACGACAGAATGGTACCGACTCCCAATTCTTATGATTTAGCCAAACGTTTTCCAAATGCTGAACCAGTAATAATTTACCCAAATTCAGGACATGGCGGCATATTTCAATACCACGAAGAATTTATAAAAAGTACATTAATATTTTTGGCTAAATAGAATAAAAAATAATGAAAGCATTCATCGTAAAAAGCTACGGCAAAAATGAAAAATTACATTTGACAAATTGGGCTGAACCAATTGTTAAAGACAATGAAGTCTTAATCCAGATACATTCGGCTGGAGTAAATGTTATTGATTTACTCATACGAAATGGGGATTTCAAACTTTTCCTACCCATAAAACCCCCTTTTCCATTGGGCCGTGATGTGGCGGGTACGGTCATAAAAACTGGTTCAAAAATTAGTCAATTCAAAGTTGGAGATGAGGTTTATGCTAGTTCGGGCAATCATCATGTGGGTGCCTATGCCGAATACATTTCGGTTGCCGAAAATGAATTGGCTTTAAAACCCAAAAACCTTTCAATGGAACAAGCAGCTTCCATTCCTTTGGTTGGTTTAACTTCATGGCAAGCATTGGTTGAAAATGCAAATATCAAAAAAGGGCAGAAAGTGTTTATTCAAGCAGGTTCGGGCGGTGTGGGTACTTTTGCCATTCAGTTAGCCAAACATTTAGGTGCTTTTGTAGCTACAACTACAAGTGAAAAAAATAGGGATTTAGTTAAGAGCCTTGGTGCTGACCTTATTATTGATTACAAAACCGAAGATTTTGAGACCAAATTAAAAGATTACGATTTGGTGTTGCATAGCAATAAGGACACTAAAATCTTAGAAAAATCACTTCGCATTTTAAAGCCTGGTGGACAAGTTATTTCGTTAACTGGACCGCCAACGCCTGAATTTGCAGCACAACTTGGCTTGCCTTGGCATTTGAAATTTGTTACCAAACTTTTAAGTTCAGGAATCAAGAAAAAGGCTGAAAAATTAGGGGTGAAATTTCAATTCCTTTTTATGAAAGCTGAAGGTAAACAATTGGGTGAAATTACAAAACTGATTGAAGCTGGTATTATAAAACCCGTGATTGACAAGGTGT
>JAZKGO010000179.1:8810-11283 GCA_040385875.1 Bacteroidota bacterium | reverse complement strand
CAAACCAATATATCATTTCTTTTTACCAATTTTGATAAAAAATTAGTGGAGATGAAGTCAAAAAAAACGATAGGACTTGTATTGATTATGTCTACAATATTCCTATTAAACGAAGCCTTTTCTGACAAAAAAATAAGCTATACTGAAAAGCACAAGGAAATCGTTTTGCGCAATATCGGCCATCAATTATTGCTACACGCTCATGACTCCACTTCGAGGGTTTTACCAATAAAAAAAGTAAATGAAAATTTATACCAACTCGAATTCCAAACGGATTTTAGCTTCGTGACGGACAGCCTCATAAGTATGGTTGATAAGCAGTTAAAGGCCTCCAATTTGCCTACTCAATACATCGTCTCTATATTAAATTGCACAAAATCTGAACTCGTTTTTGGTTATGAAGTAAGTGATATGACGGGCAATCTCATTCCCTGCTCGGGTAGGGTACAACCCAAAGATTGTTATGTATTACAAATCGAATTTTTGCAAAATAGCTACGCCAAATATTTGTCTTATTTTTTGCTACTTATCCCACTTGCATTCGTTTCAATAGTTATCAAACGTAAATACTTTCCTCAAAAAGAAAACTTTGAATTAGTCGAAAATCAATTAATTACAAAGATTGGTAATTTTGTTTTTGACCAAGAATTAGGTGTATTGAAAATCAGAGAGCAGGAGATTTTGCTTTCAGAAAAGGAAGTAAAGCTTTTGAAATTATTGATAAAAAATGTAAATCAGACTACCGAACGAGAATTACTAATGAAAGAAATTTGGGAAGATGAAGGGGTAATTGTGGTGGGTAGAAGCTTGGATGTATTGGTTTCGAAAATGAGAAAGAAACTGGAAGCTGAGGCCAATATTAAAATTATGAATGTACATGGAAAAGGTTATAAGCTGACAATAAATTAATGGAAAAATCCATTATTGGACTGAATTAATAGGCACTAAATTAAATTTTTCCTTCAAAGTATTGAGCACAATTTTGAGGCGATTTTCCCAAATGCCGTTTACTTTTACATATTCGATTCCTCTAATTTCTAGCTCGCTTTTAAATATTTCATACATTTCTTTCCGTTTATGGCCAAGGTCTCTCAGGCCATCTGCTACCCATTCAATGTCAATATCCAATAAGAAATAGAAGTCGTAATTCACCTCTTTTTCCAATTCAAAAAGTACTTCGGGTATTTGATTGAGATAATATTTGGAATAGATTTGGGTGGTAATAAGATCAGTGTCACAAAACAAAACTTTATTTGAAACAGATGATGCTTTTTTTACAGCTTCATTTTGAGCTTTCCCAATTTTTATGATGTCCTCTACTGAAAAATCATTGGAAACAATAAAATTTCTGGCTTGCTCTAATACATAATTCGTTTGAAACATTTCTGCCAATTGGATCGCTAAGCCTGATTTACCTACACTTTCTGGCCCGTAAAGGCATATTTTCACTGTTTTATTCAATTTGTAATTGCTTTTGCGTTATTCGTTAAATATTTATTGACAAATTGATCGCTTATTTTGATTCCTAAAATTAATTGTTATTTTTACAAATATGGCCGAAATATCAGAATTAACTACAAAAAAAGGCTTCGCTAAAACCAATGGAATCGAGTTATACTACGAATCATTTGGCGAGGAGCACCATACCCCAATCGTATTGATAATGGGGCTTGATGCCCAATGTGTGCTTTGGTCAACGGCCTTTATTGAGCCACTAGTGAGTGCAGGCTATCGAGTGATTCGATTCGACAACCGGGATATTGGTCACTCCACTTGGATGGATGATTGGCAAAAATCAAAACCCTATACTTTGGAAGATATGGCTCAGGATACGGTAGGTTTATTAGACCATTTGGGTATTGAAAAAGCGCATATTATTGGAGCTTCAATGGGAGGGATGATTACCCAACGGTTAGCTATTTCACATTCCTCAAGAGTATTGAGCATTACCTGTATTATGAGTTCTGCAAATCCTCTTGATTCCGAGGCATTTAGTAGTTTTTATCAAAAAATATTGGTGAAAGTAGCTCCGAAACTATTGAAATGGGCCTCACTCAATAATAAATATACCCGACACAAAGTGACAATTAATAAGTATTTAGCTACTTATAAATTTTTGTCAGGGACCAAATACCCCTTCGATAAAGCCTATTTTACTGAGCTGTTCAGATATTGTATTGAAGAAAGAAAGGGGCAAAATCCGCAGGCACGCTTTAGACAATTCTGTGCGGTAGTTGCTTCAGGATCAAGGCTTCATGAGTTGGATAAAATTGAGACAAAAGCACTTATTTTGCACGGAACAGCCGATAGATTAGTGCCTATTATGCATTCAAGAAAATATGCATCCAAAATAAATAATGCAAAATTGATTGAGCTGGAGGGTATTGGGCATGAGATTCCCAGAGCGGCTCTTTCCGAAATCCATGGTTATTTATTGGAGCATCTAAAAATAAAATAAAAGAGTTGCTTTTAG
>JAZKGO010000179.1:0-8710 GCA_040385875.1 Bacteroidota bacterium | reverse complement strand
CCAATAATTTTCAGTTATGATTGAAGCCGTTTAATAAATAGGTTTAAGATACTTGCTTTAATAAATTGGAAATGAAATAGTTATAATTATTTTTGTATGAAGGCCCGTAGGTAATATACTTATAACTTTATAGATAACGAAAAAATAAACCTTGAAAATTATGGAAAACACCACTGACAGTGAACATGATTCAGAAAACTTACCAGTTCAAAATACCTCAAAACTGACTGAAAGAGAATCGGAAAGAATTCAAAAATGGCAAAATAAAATTGTACTTTGGCTCATTGGAATGCCTACTTTATTGATATTACTTTTTGTATATATGGCTTCAAAACAAGTGGATAATTTCAATAAAGCTTTAGAAGTGAAGTCAGATACCACTTTAAATTCAATTATTTTACCATTGTTGAAACAAAATAATGGGCAAGAGTCAAATGAAAAGTTGATTAAGTGGGTAGTACTTACCAAATTAGAACAGGAGAGTATCAATAGAAGATACAACCAGGGGGGTCTTTTATTAATGTCTAGAATTTTTGTGAAATATTTGGGTTTTTTTACTGGCATGATTCTGACTATTTTGGGAGCTGTTTTTATTGTGGGGAAACTTTCTGAAAATACCACTAACATGGAAGGCTCCATTAGTGAAACTGCGAAATTTAAACTGATTTCTTCTTCTCCAGGCATTATTTTTGGGGTATTGGGCACCATTTTGATGCTTTCGACTATATTAAAGCACAATGATATCGAGGTCCAAGACAGTCCACTTTACCTCAATTCAACTAGTATATTGTCAATTGGTGCCGACGATTTGATTTCCAAAAAAAGTAAGAAAAAAACTATCGATTTTGATACCTCTGAATTAGATTCGATCACGAATAATATTCCTGAAAAACAATAATTGTTAATAGAATCAATTATGAAAACTTTCTCAAAATATATCAATCATAGCTCCTTCACTGTATTTATTCTATTACTTTTTTGGAGCTCCTCTCAATCAATTGGCCAACAAAAAATTGATTGGAATCATTTTAAAACTTTGTTTAATAATAAAGAATTCAAGAGAGCTTATGATGAAGCCATCGCTTTAAGGAAGCAACCTTATGGTAAGAATTTCCAAGTGGATTATATCCTTACGAAATGTATTTGTGAAACGGGAAACACTACGAAAGCAAAAAAATGTTTTGAATTGCTCAATTCCTATCCACTCAATAAAAAAATGAAGGATTTTTTGGTAACGGAGCAGAAAAATTGTTTGGAGTCGGATGAGATAGCCGATATTGAAATCAATGATTTGATAGCATTAATTACCAATATTAAAGATAATAATCCAAAGGCTGTATCGAGAGGTAAAATGGGCTATGTATTGGATTGTAAAGGGGAGGGAAATAATAGGAATGCGGGAGATTATTCCCTAAAAATAAACACTAAAGAGGAAGAGTTGACTCAAAGGGTATTCCAATTGGAAGAAAAAGAAGCCGCTTCAAAATACTATAGAGAAATGCTTGGGTATATTTATGATGTAAAAATAACTGGTAGATTTATTTTAATTACCAAGGAGGAGCATCAAAAGACAGATGCCAATCTTGATAAGGCGGCCATCAATCTGGAGAAGGCTTATAAGTTTTATACAGAAGAATTTGGTTTAAATCCACCTGACAAGTTAATTGCTGTTTACCTAATGGGTGACAAACCTTCTCTGAAGGAAGTAGCCCTAAAAGTGCATGGACTGGTGCTACCTGATGCCAATATTGGATATTCGAGTATTGGGGATTTGAGTATATTAGGCACTTCTAGTTCGCAAGCAATAGGTACTATGTATCATGAATTATTCCATCTATTTGTTCGGGCTGATATTGGCGACATTCCAGCATGGCTTGACGAAGGCATTGCTTCTCTTTATGAAACAAGCACGTGGGTGGGTAATAAGCTAAAAGGAGATGTAATCAATTGGCGCAAGGTGGTAATCAGTGAGTTTTTGAAAACTGCTCCCAATCGAAGCCTTCAATACGTTATTGACAAAAATTGGAAAGCCTTTACCCTCAATGAAAGTAATGACTTATGCGATATTTCAATCAATTATGCTTATGCAAAGCATTTTGCCATATTCATGCAAGAAAAAAATATGTTGAAGACAGTACTCAATCAATTTAAAGAAAGAGAGAATGTTTTTGTTGATTCTGTGTTCAATAATACAACAGACATCGAATTACTTGAAAAAGCTTACCATAAAAATATCTATGCTATTCAGGATGATTTTGAAAGCTGGTTTAAAGTCACCTACAATTTAGAGTTAAATAGGAAGAATGCTCTCAATGAATTAAGATATGTCTATTCGTCCATTCGGTATATGATTAACCCTACAAGGTTAAGTCCGGAGGAAAAAATCACAAAGGCCAATCTTGAAAAAGAGTGCCAAAAATTAATTGCGGATTTGGAGGCGGCTCAAACTACAAATCCAGCAAATGCCAACGCAGTAATAAACAGTACCATTTCAGAGAAAGGACCTGATTTGAATGAACTAAAATACAAGGCTGAAACTTTATTGAATACCTGCCAAAAATTTATTGCTGAAAAAGCCAAAGATTTTTAGAGATTAACTGGCAAAAAATCAATTGCTTTTACCACTTTGTTTTACCTCCGAGAAATGGTTTAGGCGTGCCTTTTGGTTGCTCACTTTTGGGTTGAGCAGTATTGGCTATAATCTTTCTTCCCATCACTTCTGAGCCATTAATATGGGCAATGGCCTGTCGGGCTTGGGCCTCATCAGGCATTTCCACGAAACCAAATCCCTTGTTTTGACGAGTTTGTTTATCAATAATAATTTTCACAGAACTCACCTCGCCATAAGCCTCAAATAGTTCTTTTAATTCCTCTTCTTTAAGCTTGAATGGTAAGCTTCCTACAAATATGTCCATTTTCGAATTACGATTTTGGATTTGGGATTTCGAAATTAACTCCCAAACCATTTTGAAATTATACTTTTAACTGGCAAACCAAAAAACTTTCAAACTTAAAATTTACAAACACTTGATCAACAAACTAAATCCCTAACGCACTGCACCCAAGAAGCTACTGGGTATTGGCGACTCAAATTTATGTAATTCTTTGGTAATTGGATGCTCAAAGGCCAAAGAAAGAGCATGGAGGCCTAGCCGACCAATTGGGTTTTTGGTGGCCCCATACTTTTCATCGCCAATGATTGAATGCCCAAGGTCTTGCATATGCACCCTGATTTGGTTTTTACGACCCGTTTCCAAATTCAATTTTAATAAGGTGAAATATTTATTAGCCTTGAGGGTTTCATAATGGGTTTCAGCAAAAACACCAAAATTTTTGTTTTGTGAAGAATGCACAATCAAGGCTTTACTTTCCACTAAATACGAAGAATAGGTACCAAAAGGAGGATCCACCACTCCTTGCACTACCGCCACGTAGATACGTTCTTTTGTGGTTGGGCCCCAGCTTTCTTGCACTAGTTTTTGTACCTCTTGGTTTTTGGCAAACATCATAATACCCGATGTTTCTCTATCAAGGCGATGGATAACAAAAATTTTGTTTCGAGGGTCATATCGTTTTACATGGTCTGATAAAATACTATAGGCCGTATGGTCACGACTTTTATCCGTTGCGATAGATAGCATCCCTTCTTTTTTATCAATTACAATCAAGTGTTCATCTTCAAAAATGATTTTGAGGCCGTGATAACTAATTTTTTCAGGGGGCTTGCTTAGCTCAATTGTAAGTTTATTACCAGGTTCTAATGGATGATTAAACTGACTGATGGCTTGCCCGTCAACCACTATCTGTTTGTCCCGAAGCATGTTTTTGATAGTATTTCGGCTTTTTGAGGGCAAATTTTCAATCAAAAAAGTCATCAACTCTTGCGGTTTTTGCACCACCAAACTTGTTTCCTTACGCTCAATTGAACTGATTTGTTTATAGTTTTTTGCCATCTTTTGCTGAAATATTCTTTGCAAATTTACGATTTATTCGGCGAAGGCTTAATTTTCTTTTGTTTTTGGGCAAAATATTCCTCTTCTACCAGCTTGAAAGTATCAGGATTAAAGGCTGTTTTTAGATAAAGTTCTTCTACTTTTAGTCGTGCCCAATCGGTTTTTCGCAAAAAAACTAAACTGGATTTTATACTTGGGTCTAAAATAAAACAACGAACCGGAATCATCTGACCCAATTTTCGAAAGCCAAAATGTGCTTTCAGTTGGAGTAAAATTTGCTCTAGTGTAAGACCATGAAGCGGGTTATTGGGTTGCATAAATATTTATTCTATCGATTTGTTTTTGGCTCCAAGTAGCTTTTTGGCAGATAATTCACTCACTACTTTTTTGCCTGTTTTTGCTTCAATTTCTTTTCTGGTATTTCCTGCAATTGTACCACCTTGTTTGGCAATAATCTTATTTTCAGTAAAGTTTTTGGGCTTTTTTTCCTTGCTAATTTCGGTAGTGGTAGCCTCTGCTAACATATTGAGCACCAACTCCAAATTAGTCATATTATCTCGAAGATTTTCCTTTTTAAGGTCTTTATGATTTTTGTATTGCTTTACTGTAAGTCCACTCCAAGCTTTTGTGATTTCATCCGTGAGTATTGCATATTCTTGACCAACTTTTACACCTCTTTTTTCCCACTCATCAGTCAAATCCTTCCTCACTTCAATACTTTTCAAGCGCTGATTTACCCATTCTTTGCTATATCCTTTTTTCAAATAGGTTTCCATCAATCTGTCAATACCTAGCTCTGGATCTTCTATTTCATCTATTCTTTCACGAGCTACTTTCGCTATCCAAAGCTTGAATGGCTCTGCTTTAGGTGACGGAATGGATTGGATAAGCCGAAAAAGTCGTTCTGTATCGGCAACATCGGTATTGTAAAATTTACCATCCGATGATAACATTTTCAGTTGTCCGATTTTTTCGGACAACTCACTCCCTTCTTTGTTGAGTTTGCTTTTTAGATCACTCCAATATTTTCTTGGGCGGTCAGAATCCGTCAACACTTGTATAACATCAACAATTGAAAAATACCATTTTTCTTCATCGTCGATCCAAATTGAGCGTACTTGATGTTGTTCAAATAGTTTTAAAGTTGTTTTTTCGGTCATGTTTATTTTAATGGGAATTATCAAAAAATATTCATTATCAGCTATCAAAGATAAGCTTTTTTAATATCTATTTTCGGAGAATATTTTCCAATAAATCTTTACTATTTACGGAAATTAAACTTTTATAAATGCCATTCCCATTAAAGCTTGCCACATAGTAAAGCACAGAAAGGCAAAATAGAGAATCGAAAATAACCAAATGGTTTTATTAGCACTGGCTACATTTGCTTGCCTTTTTGAAATAAAATAACCAAAAATTGGTATGATTTGCAGCGAATGAATTCCAAAGAAATGAGCTACTCTTAAGTCGCCAAAAAGGGTGCTCCAGTTCAAAAGTGGTAAGCCCGCCTCCCCAATTTGACCGCCGATATTATGGGAATTAATGGCACTCATATAGCCGCCCCAAAAGCTGAATATCACAAACAAGACCAATCCAATTTTGATGGATAAAGCAAAGGGAGTACTGATAGTATAGGTTTTTTGCCTGATAAATCTAATCGCCATAATTAGGGTGGCAATCGAAACCCAAACAATCATCACACCCATTAATGAGTATAGAATTCCCCCCACTATTTCGGTTTGATTGAAATGCGACAGTTTCCCCCGAAAGGCCTGAACAGTTATTACTGAATTTTCAAAAACCATCACCACCACAGCCAAAATAGAAAAGTTTCTTACTTTTTTCTGGTCATTGACATAATGAAATAAATAGGCAAAAGTCCAAAAATAAATCCAGATACTGAGGGAGAATTTAATGGGTTTTATCATTGAATTGATACCCAAAACTTGTTGCGTATTGAAAGGTAAATAGATGGCCAAAACCAGTGATAAAGCCAAGAATAAGGCTCCCATATTCGCTAGAAGCCTGTTTCTTTTGAATATTTCATTAATCAATTCCATAAAGGCTCTTAGTTTTTATAGTTTTAATAATGAAAAAAATCAGGTAACCTATTGGCCCAAACATAAAGGTAAATGGCAAAGCCAAAGTGTACTGCCAGCGGGCAATTTGAAGTCGCTTGGCCTTGCGCACAATATAAGCGCCTACAAACAGGTCAAATGCCAAATAGTGTAACCAGCCAGCAGCCACGGCATTGTCATGGGTGAAAAGTGCCTTTACATTAGCCAAAGTACTAAAGCTATCAGGGTTGAAATTGGCGATGTCAATCACTATCATATAGGTGTATAATAGGGCAAAAAGGACAATCATCCCATTCAAAATAATGGTTTGGGTATGCTTCCAATTGGGTAAGAAAATGAGCAGAATCCAACCCAAAAGCACAAAGGTATTGCCAAAGGAAAAAATAGCGGAGGCATTCATAATTTGTTAGATTTAGTTTTAGAGTGATTTTTTATCAAAAATACTTATAAAATTGAAAATATGACACCCCTGAAAAAGGAAAAGGGCCCTTATGAATATTTATTTTGCATGCAACCTGGCTTGAATATTTAGGCTCAGCAGCAAGCGAGATGCTTGCGCTAGAGGTGTACAATCCAAATCTACAAAATATATTTACAATCCCATAAAAGTGGATTTATTTCCCCTTTCTAAACAAAAAATTCGCCAAAAATAACACACCAGGTCTTATAATATTGTAACTCAAAAAACCAAAAGCAGCCAAAATACAGCCGATTCCTATTGGTAAAACACCCCCGAAAGTGTATGTCATGCCTATTACAAAACCTATTAAGCATTCGGCACGATAAATAGGATAAAAAAAGGAAAATGCCAATGCGGCCATGAGCAAATAGCCCGGAATACCATGAACATCAAATGTAAATAAAACAGCTATTGAAAGGCTTAAAGCCAATGCCCCAGCAAAGCCATAAATGATTTTTTTAGGAAAATTGGAGAAACTTGCCCAGTTTTTGTTGGTAAGTTTTTCACGCTTTTGGATACTGTAAACCAAAAACCAAGTGAGCGAAGGCAGTAAAAGCCCACCCCACCAATTGGAGATTTCGGGTAAATCTTTTTTGTTAAGTATATGATGGGCTGGCACCCCACCATGAAAGTAATCCCAAGCCAATAAGCCACAAATGGCCAAAGAAACCACACCCACAATGTAAATTTGAGCTTTTTTGAAGTAATTGTTTTCCATAAAAAATCTGGTTTAAAAATTATCTTTCAAAACAGCAGATTTTTGTTGGGATTGGCAATTGGTTTTTGATGAGTGGTTGGATACAGAAATCATTTGTGGCAACTCTATTAAATTAAGATAGATGCCTTTGGCTAGATAGACATGAGCTTCCTTTAGAAATTCACTATTCTTCGAAAAAATCTTCATCAAGTTGTTTTATATCATAAACTACTTTTATCTGTATTCCTACATTAAATTCGTACATCAAGTCAACTAATTTGTTACCGTCAATTAATATAATTTTATGGTGGGCATTTTTCGCCTTTTCAATAGCTCCATTATCAAATAACGATGTTGTTACAAAAACTCCTTTATTTGTATCGCCACTCATAGCTCCAATAAAATTTCTAATATCTTTTTCCCTAACCTTATTTTCATTAAATCTCTTTGATTGTATATATATCTTATCTAATCCTAATTTGTCCTCATTTATAATTCCGTCAATTCCACCATCACCAGATTTTGAGGTTTCAATAAATTCCCCGTATCCCATTTTTTTGAGTAGAATTAAAATTACTTTTTCAAAATAATATGGATCAATTGTTTTTAGTTTTTCTAATAAATCACTTTTTATTTCTCTTTCAATTTGGTTAAATCCTTTATCAATTAAATCTTGGGGAGATGACTCTATAATTTCTTTGAAATTAGCTTTTGTAGATTCTTTTTTTGAATTTTCGTCTGAATAAAAATTTAAAACTCCAGAATCTCCTATAATGCTTTCTAAACTTAAATCTGATTTTTGTTTTAAGCCTTTTTCGGTAATTTTAACATTACCTCTTGATGGGTAAATAATATAGCCCCCTTTTTTTAAATACGATTTTCCCCAAGCTATTCGGTTATTAATTAAGATTTCCCCAGTTTTTGTTTTCTCAGATAGTTGTTCCTCTGTTAAATGTGAAAAATATTTTTGAATTACCAGACTTAGTAAATCTCTAGTGTGAATAGTTTTTCCATTCTTTAAAATCTCTAAAATTGGATTAAAAGTTTCATGAAATTTGGGGATTTCTAAGTTCATTTTATTTTTAAATTATTTTTTTACAACTTTTTTTATTTCGATTAAATTATTTTTATATCAAAACCCCTCACTACTTTCTCTTCACGACCAGCACAGAATTTCCTTCTAAAAGTAGATAACCATACTCAAAACAGAACTGGTAGGTGTCGCCTTTTTTGTTGGTGTAGGTATGGGTATGGTATTGGAGCTGGAAGCCTTTTTGGAGTAGTTTGTCCTGGCTGGTTCGGGTTATTTCTTCATTTTCTGGGATGAGTTCTTCCAATATTCGTCGGTTTTTTCTCAAAATGTTTATCACATTTCGGACAAAATTATTGGTATCTGCATTTAATTGGTTGTTATAATTATTTCTGCAATAATCATCACAAAATTTCTTGTCGGCTCGGCCTTGAATGGGCTTATCGCATGATAGACAGGTCTTTACAGTGTTTTCTTGTGGCATCTTTTGGA
>JAZKGO010000178.1:0-22586 GCA_040385875.1 Bacteroidota bacterium | reverse complement strand
CTAAAATAGTCTATGTAAGCTGTAATCCAGCCACTCAAGCTCGTGATATTGCGCTATTATCGGAGAAATACACAGTAGAAAAAGTGATTCCAGTTGATATGTTTCCACATACCCATCATGTGGAAAATGTAGCACTTTTAATTTTGAAGAATTGAATTGGGAATAAGTATTTTGCACATATTCTATAAAAAAAGTTGCCAACTTTTTGAAAGTTGGCAACTTCATCAACCAAGATAGTTTTTAAAATCAAAAACTCATCACTACTTAAAAGGGTACATCACCAGAGCTTGAGCCATCGTACTCTGTTGGGGGCATCGGAGGCATTGAGTTTTGTTTCACATCCCTTATCTTACTCAAAAAGTTTTGACTGCTGGCTTTTTCAAAATTATCAATGGAGCCAGACTCTTCAATTGAGGCAAATGAGGGGCTTGAATCAAAATTAGCTCCATCAAAATCAGTATATTTGGTAAACTTACCAATAAATCGAAGTTGGATAGTTTCAAGAGAGCCCGATCTATTTTTGGCAATAATTACCTCCCCTAAACCTTGTACCGAATTGCCTTGCTCATCAGCTGTAATGCCATAATACTCAGGGCGATAGAGAAACATTACCATATCGGCATCCTGTTCAATCGACCCTGATTCACGCAAATCGGATAATTGAGGCCTTTTTTCACCGCCCCTTGTTTCCACCGCACGGCTTAATTGAGAAAGCGCAATTACTGGAACATTTAATTCTTTGGCTAAGTTTTTTAAGGCTCTTGAGATAGACGCAATTTCTTGCTCACGGTTGCCAATTCCACCTTTGCCAGAGTCGCCACTCATTAATTGTAAGTAGTCAATTACAATTAATTGAATATCGTTTTGGGCTTTAAGTCGCCTGCATTTGGCACGTAACTCCAAAATAGATAGTGCAGGCGTATCATCCACAAAAATAGGAGCGGAGGTCAGTTTACCTATTTTATGATGTAGTTGGGCCCATTCATGGGGTAAAAGTGAGCCTTTTCTGATTTTTTCTCCTTCAATTTCAGCTTCAGCCGAAATCAAACGATTTACCAATTGTACAGCCGACATCTCTAGGGAGAATATGGCCACAGCATGTTGGAAATCGACTGCCGCATTTCTCAATGCCGAAACTACAAAGGCTGTCTTTCCCATACCAGGGCGAGCTGCCAATATAATCAATTCGGTTTTTTGCCAACCTGAGGTAACTCTATCCAATGCACTGAAGCCAGAGGCAATACCAGTTAAGCCTTCTTTGGCATGCTTTTTTTGTTCTAATTCATTCAATGCTTGTCGCATTATTTGACTCATATCCACATAATTTTTGCGAATATTAGAATCTGAAAGGGCAAACAATTCTTGTTCTAATTGATCAAGTAATAAAAATGCATCAGAGGTATCTTCGAATGCCGACTTTGTCATTTCTGAACAAATAGCAATAATTTGCCTTTTAATTGACATTTCGGCCACTATACGGGCATGGAATTCAATATTTGCGGCGGAGCTAACCCTTTCAGTCAATTCGGTTAGAAACAAAATGCCACCAATAATCTCAATTTCGCCTGTGTTTCTAAGTTGATTGCTTACCGTCATCAAATCTATTGGCTCAGAATTAGCAAACAGATAGGTGATGGCACCATAGATGCGCTGATGAGCCTCTCTATAAAAGCTTTCGGCTCTTAAAATATCAATGACAGCTGATAAGGCATCTTTTTCAATCATTAAAGCACCCAAAACGGCTTCTTCCAAATCTAATGCTTGGGGTGGTTTTTTACCCAATCCACTATCAGGAATGCCCTTTAAGCTGCTTCTAATCAAAAGGTTGTTTATATTTCCAGCTGTTTTTTGAAAGGCCATTTTTTGCAATTAGATACTAGAATTTTAAAATTTAAGCGGTAAGTTTTTAATGGTTAATCACGGTCTGAAATTGAAATTGAAATCATAATTTGAATTTTCTTTCTGGGATTTTTTTGATTTTTCAAATCTAAACTTTAAAACTTTTAATTTTTTTAAATCTGATGATTTAAATATAAAATTAAAATGTAATTCGTTAAATTTACGATTATTTTCAATGACGAAATTAATCAAAAATAAACAATCTTTCCCTTAATTTTTTAATCTATTTTGACAGAAAAAACAATAATTTTAGAAGATATAAACCCAATTGATTTCTTGGGTATTGATAATCAAACCATTCGTGAAGTTTCGTCTATTTTTCCAGGTAGTAAAATCATTTCCAGAGGAAATGAAATTTTATTAAAAGGCAATGAAGTGGAAGTTGCCAGAATTGAATCCATTATTCTATCGCTGATGGATCATTGCCAGAAATTTGGTAAAATATCGTCAGTAGTGCTAAAAAATCAGTTAGGTGTTTCTGAATTATCGGAAAATGGTCAGCAGCCAGCCACTCATACTTTGGACGATGCCGATGTTTTAGTGTACGGAAATAGAGGAATGGTGATTAAGGTTCGTACCGAAAATCAACGAAAAATGGTAGCAGCTGCCGCTGCAAACGATTTGGTGTTTGCTGTTGGACCAGCAGGAACTGGTAAAACCTATACAGCAGTTGCGATAGCCGTAAAAGCTCTTAAAGACAAAGAAGTCAGAAAAATAATTATTACTCGGCCAGCTGTAGAAGCAGGTGAAAATTTAGGTTTTCTGCCAGGTGATTTGAAGGAAAAAATTGACCCTTATTTAAGGCCCATTTATGACGCACTGGATGATATGGTGCCGCCAGACAAGCTTAAGCTGATGCTTGAATCCCGAACTATTGAAATAGCTCCATTGGCTTATATGCGTGGACGAACCCTAAATAATGCTTTTATATTGTTGGATGAGGCACAAAATACTACCTCTATGCAACTTAAAATGTTCCTGACACGTATGGGAGCAAAGTCAAAGACCATCATCACTGGTGATCAAACACAAATTGATTTACCCAAAAGCCAGACTTCTGGCTTGAACGAAGGATTGCAAATACTCAAGGGCATCAAAGGAATTGAATTTGTGCAATTGGATGGTTCAGATGTATTGAGGCATCGACTGGTGAAGGACATAATAAAGGCGTATGAAAAGGTTCAAAAATAGACTTAATCTATTGATATTTAGTGTTTTAGTTTCATTTAGTTGTTTTTCGCAATTGATAGAAAGGCGATGTGCCACGGCTGAAATTGAAAAGCAAAGACTTCAAAAAAATATTGAGTATTCTAAAAAAAGAACAGCCTTTAATCAATCGATCAATCAATATTTGGTTCATAAAAGAGCTTCAAATAGTCGAAAGTCAGCTATAAACGAATTAATAAGAATTCCGGTTGTGGTACATGTGATTCACAATAATTTAACCAATACAATCGGTGGCTCTAAAAATTCGAATATCTCTGCTGAGCAAATAAAAAGTCAAATTGAGGTATTAAATGAAGATTATAGAAAGAAACCCAATTCGCCAGGCTTCAACTCAAATCCAATAGGAGTGGACATGGATATTGAGTTTTTTTTGGCCGAGTTGGATCCTGATGGCAATCCAACTACTGGCATTACCAGAACTTTCAACGAAAAGTCAACTTTTGACCCGTTTAACAATGATGATCAGGCTTTACTTTCAGAGCTATCTTATTGGCCTTCTGATTGTTATCTAAATATTTGGACTACTGCCCTTTCCAATAACTATTTGGGCTTTAGCCAATTTCCATCCGCACCAAATTTTGATGGCTTGGATACCGAAAGTGATGAAAAAGTGGACGGCGTATATATTGATTTTAAATATTTTGGTCGGAAAACGGGAGCCATCTCTTCTAAATATTATAAATTCGGTCGTACCACCACTCATGAAATTGGTCATTGGCTGGGTTTGATTCATACCTGGGGCGATGAAAATTGTGGAGACGATTATGTAGATGATACGCCCGAATCAGAGGGGCCTAATTTAACAGTAGTTTGTACTGAATTATTTTCAAGATGTTCTGGTACCAGAACCCGAAATATGATTGAAAATTATCTCGATTATACAGTTGATTCATGCATGAATGTATTCACTATTGGGCAAAAAGAGCGAGTTAAGGCCGTTTTTGAGTTAAGCCCAAGACGTAAGAAATTAGTGGAATGTGTAACCAGCTTACCAGAGTCAGAGCAACTTGATTTACAAATTACCCCTAATCCTGTCACCGATTATTTGAAAGGCAATTTATTGTTAAAAGGCACGGCAGATGCTGAAATCATAGTTTTTGATAGAATTGGGAATGAAATCGCCCGACAATTTTTTCAAGATAAACGAAGTTTTGTCTTTTCAATACCCATTTATGATTTGCCAAGGGGTGTATATTTGATAAAGGCCATAGCTCAGGGTCAAACGGTCACGAAACGAATATTGCTCAACTAAAATCAACTAAGCTTTATAATTAAATAACAGAAATTGTCATCTTCAAAAATAAAACCAGATTTCGACGATATTTTTATGGAATTGGCCGTTAATTTGGCCAAAAGATCGCATTGCATCAAAGCGCAAGTAGGGGCGGTGCTTACCAGAGATACTCGAATTATTTCCATTGGTTACAACGGTCCGCCATCAGGTACCCATAATTGTGACACTGAATTCCCTGAAGAGGGCTGTCCAAGAGATTCAAAAGGAAGTTGCTCGCTAGCCCTACATGCTGAGCAAAATGCGATTTTATATGCTGCCAAAAATGGCTCAACAATGGAGGGAGGTACAATTTATGTGACCCTTTCGCCATGCCTTGCCTGTGCCAGAATTATTTTCAGCATGAAAATCAAAAAGGTAATATTTTATAAATCTTATGCCAATTTTAAAGGAATAAAAAATGATGAAGGAGTGGATTTTCTTCGAAAATTTGGGGTAGAAGTAATTCAATATTCAAATGAAAAGAATTGGTTATGAATTACTTAGCTCATTTTTATCTTTCAAATGAAAATGAAAATCTAATCTTAGGAAACCTCATTGCCGATTCTATGAATGGCCGATTAGATTCTCCAAAATTTAATATTTTTAGTGCAGAAATTATAAAAGGAATTCAACTTCATAGGGAAATTGACAGTTTTACTGATAATCATCCAATTGTTAGGCAAAGTATTCACCGACTTCAATCTAAATATCATAAATATTCTGGGGTGATTATAGATATGTATTACGATCACCTTTTGGCTCGCAATTGGAACCAGTTTAGTAATGTTCCTTTGGAATTGTATTCGGCCCGTGTTTATACTATTTTTGAAGAAAACAAGGAGATTATTCCATTCAAAATGAATAGATTGGTGCACTCTATGACTTCTAGAGATTGGTTAAGCAATTATCGTTTTGAAGAGAACCTCAATTGGGCGTTTTTGGGGCTTTCCAAAAGGGCTAAATTTGACTCAAAAATGGAGTTTGCATTAACCGATTTAATGGAGGATTATGGGAAATATTTAGAAGAATTCTTGATTTTTTTTCCGGAAATAATCAAACATTGCCAATTATTTTTGGGGGATAATTCGAAAAATATAATCTAAAACTAATTATGGATCCTCAATTTCAAACTATTTTCAAAGAGATAAAAAAGGGTAAATTTGAACCCGTATACCTATTGCATGGTGACGAACCTTTTTTTATTGATAAAATAGCCAATGAAATTGAGAATACTGCCCTAAATATTGCTGAGCGGTCATTCAATCAGAATATATTATTTGGTAAGGATATCACTGTGGGGGCATTAATAGGCTATGCAAGGGGTTTTCCGATGATGGGGGATAGGCAAGTGATAATCGTCAAGGAAGCACAGCAAATAAATGGATTTGACAATAAGGAAAATGCCAAACTTTTAGAACAATATTTCTTAAATCCGCAAGCTTCTACCATTTTGGTGATATGTTTTTACGAAAATATTGACGAAAGAAAAGGCTGGGTGAAAGCAGTTGCCAAAAATGGTATAAGCTATAAATCAAAGAAGTTTTATGACAATAAATTGCCAGATTGGGTTTTGGAATATTGCCATGCTCAGAAGCTAAAGATCAGCTATAAAGCCATTCAATTATTAATCGATTTCATTGGTAATGATCTCACTCGAATGGCCAGCGAAATCGATAAATTGATGCTAAATCTGAAGATTAATGAGGAGATTTCAGCCACTACTATTGAAAAGTATGTGGGTATTAGTAAAGAGTACAATATTTTTGAATTCCAAAAAGCACTTATACAACGTGATGTGGTTAAGGCAAATAATATTGCATTGTATTTTTCAAAAAATCAGAAACAAAATCCTTTGGCTGCCACTATTGTAATGTTGTACAGTTTGTTCACTAAAATACTTTTGGTACATGTTACCTCTAATAAATCAGATAATAATTTGGCTCCCATTTTGGGAATAAGCCCGTATTTTGCGAAAGATTATGTTTTGGCAGGGAGAAACTATTCTTATCCCAAAACCTTTGAAGTAATCCATTATATCAAACAAGCGGAGTTGAATTCAAAAGGAATTGACTCTGGATCTCAAACCGAGAAAAACATCCTTCAAGAACTGATTTACAAGATTTTACACTAAAATATAGCTGTTTTTAGAAAGTGATAAAACCAAATACGAAGATTTTTTTACTGGTTTTTTTTCAATCAATTAGCTATTTTTAGAAAAATTATCTAATTTTGCGCCACATTTGGCGGGATAGCTCAGATGGTTAGAGCGCAGGATTCATAACCCTGAGGTCAGGGGTTCAACTCCCCTTCCCGCTACTACAAGTTTTGTAAAGCCCTTTTTTTAAGGGCTTTGACATTTATTTGGGTTAATTATTTCTGAATCAAACAAAAGTTAAATTTTATTAAATTAAAAATGATTTTATACCTGATTGGTTGTAAGATGAGTCAATTTTTAAGATTTTGAATAAAATTTATTAATCAATTTTTTTCTTGCATCGTATTAATTATTTACATACATTGAGGTAAATTATTACACATAAAATATCATTTTAAATTGTCGAATGAACAAATTTAAATTTAATTCAGAATTTGAGCTTAGAGCATCTCCAAAAGTTCTTTTTCCCTATTTAAGCTCAGCATCGGGGCTTCAGCAGTGGTTTTGCGAAAAAGCAATTAATATTGACAGTCATACTTTAGACCTGATTTGGGATGGTGATCATCATCTGGCCAAAATCGTTTCATTGAGGTTGAATAAATCAGTAAAGTTTGATTTTGTGCCTGTAGATTCTGAGCCAAAGGACCATAATTATTTGGAGCTTCGCTTGGACACAAGTGATCTTACTCAATCAACTTATCTAAAAATTACAGACTATTCTGAGAATAGCGACGTTACTGAATTACAAGAACTTTGGGAAGAGTTCATTTATAAACTTAAAGTTATTGTAGGTAGCTAATGATAAAGAAAATAGACAAGTTGGTGATTTCCACTTTCCTTGGTCCTTTTTTTATTACCTTTTCAGTTGTAGTATTCATTTTTTTAATGCGGTTTATTCTATTTTATTTCAATGATATCATTGGGAAAGATATTGAATATATGGTGTTATTAGAATTGTTATTTTTCTTTGGCCTCAATACGTTTCCTATTGCCATCCCACTTTCTATTTTAGTTTCTTCCTTAATGTGTTTTGGAAACTTGGGTGAGTACTTTGAGCTTACTGCATTGAAAAGTGCTGGTATTTCTATTATTCGAATACTCAAACCCATATTTTTCTTTACACTAATAATTGTTGGTGTTACGTTCTGGTTTTCCAATAACGTGCTACCATGGGCCAATTTAAAAGGTTATTCTTTACTTTGGGACGTAAAATCAACCAAAACTACCTTAAATATCAAGGAAGGAATATTTTATTATGATTTACCTGGCTATTCAATTAAAGTAGGGAAGAAGTTTCCCGATCAACGAACGCTCAAAAATTTGGTGATTTATGATCATACTGAAAATAATGCAAATAAGAATGTGATATTGGCAGATTCTGGAATGATGTATGTGATTATGAATAAGAAATACCTCATTTTTGAACTTTTCAATGGCTCAAAATATATGGAGGACGTTGATAAGTCGTCAGTAAGTTATAATTACAAGCGAAATGATTTTGCTATCAACAATTTCAAAAGGACTAAGATTGTGATGAGCTTAAAAGATTTCGATTTGAAAAAAACAGAAGAAAGTCAATTTAAGCATCATCAAATGATGAAAACAGGCCAAGAGCTGGCCGATACCTCAGCTGCAATGAGAAATGAGTTGAGATTAATGCGAGATAGACTGATGGTTTCTGCTCAGCAATATTATTTTTATCATTTACATACGCCATCCAATGTATCATTGGTGATAAAAGACGGTAAATGGGCTGATTCACTCATTAATAATTTTAAGCCAAAAGCCTACTCAGAAGAGATGGCAAGACAAAGATCCTTGGATCAAGCCACTAACTTAGTCAATTTTTCTGAAGGAAATTCTACGGTCATTGCCTCAAAGAATGAACAAATGGTTGCATTTGATTTGGAATGGCACCATAAATTTACCGTTGCATTTTCTTGTATTGTTATGTTTTTAATTGGAGGCTCAATTGGTGCAATTGTAAAAAGAGGTGGTTTGGGCGTGCCAGTTATCATTGCCATTATATTTTTTATTATCATGTATCTGCTCACTACAAATGGTGATAAACTTGCAAAAGAAGGTTTTATTAATCCTATTTATGGTGCTTGGTTTTCAAATGTTGTTTTGCTAAGCTTTGGTTTCTATTTTTTGAAAAAAGCTTCGGAAGATTCTCAGTTATTTGAGCCTGATTTATATAAAATGCAATTTGCTAAATTCAAATTGTGGGTGAGTAAAACTACTTTCGGTAATTATATTGCTAAATATTTGCCAGTTTAATTGTTTAAATCTAAAATAAAAGGTAATTTTGCAGGCTAAATTTTTATTTAACATTAAACTAGTTGAAAATGTACTTAACGTCAGAAATTAAACAAGGATTGTTTGAGACGAAGGGGGCTGCAAAGTCTAAAATTGATACTGGTTCTGCTGAATCGCAAATTGCGCTCTTCACATTTAGAATCAATCACCTTACCGAACATCTAAAATCAAACCACAAAGACCATTCATCACGCCTCGGCTTATTGAAATTGGTAGGTAAGCGCAGAAGATTGCTAAATTATCTTCAGAATATTGAAATTTCTCGCTATCGTTCAATTATCGCTGAGCTAGGAATTCGTAAATAATCATTTCAGGGGAACTCATTCATGGGTTCCTCTTTTTAATTTTTTCCCCGCTGTATTAGGTTTTCAATCTTCTCATAGAAAGCGGTAATGAGAAGCAAAATGCTGTCAAACATGTCGATGAACATTGTTACTAAAACTATTTTAATGCCTGATGGTAGTAATATTACTATCGAAACGGGTAAGCTTGCCAAGCAAGCAGACGGTGCCGTAGTGGTACGCATGGGTAATACTATGCTATTGGCTACGGTGGTATCTTCAAAAGATGCTAAGGATGGGATTGATTTTTTGCCTCTCACTGTTGACTATCAAGAAAAATTTGCTTCAGCTGGTAGAATACCAGGAAGTTTTCTTAAAAGAGAAGGTAGACTGTCTGATTACGAAATATTAATCAGTCGAATTGTGGATCGTGCCCTTAGACCAACTTTCCCCAATGATTATCATGCTGATACTCAAGTATTTATTCAATTAATTTCGGCTGATGCTGAAGTACAACCTGACCAATTGGCAGGTCTAGCAGCCTCTGCAGCTTTAATGGTTTCTGATATACCATTTAACGGTCCTATCTCGGAAGTAAGGGTGGCTAAAATCAACGGAGAATACGTTGTAAATCCCAAAACTAGTGAATTGGCTAAAGCATCAATGGAATTGATAGTGGCAGCTACTCAAAAGGATATTTTGATGGTGGAAGGTGAAGCCAAAGAATGCTCAGAATCTGAGATTTTGGAAGCTTTACGAATTGCACATGAGGCCATTAGAGTTCATTGTGCCGTTCAATTAGAATTGCAAGAAGCAGTTGGCAAAACTGTGAAACGTGAATATTCGCATGAAACTCACGATGAAGAGCTTCGTGAATTTTTGTACACCAGTTATTATCAAAAATATTTGGATGTTGCAAAATTAGGTAATCCAAGTAAAAAAGCTCGTCGTGATGGTTTTAATGCCATTAAGGATGAATATATTAAGGGTCTACCGGAAGGTGGAACCTACAATATGCCGTTGATTCATAGCTATTTTCATGATATTGAAAAAGATGCCGCTCGTAATTTGGTTTTGGATGAAAGATACAGATTGGACAGCCGTAAGTTAGACGAAATTCGCCCTATTTGGTGCGAAATCGATTATTTACCTAATCCACATGGTTCTGCAGTATTCACTCGTGGTGAAACTCAATCATTGACTACGGTTACTTTGGGTACAAAAATGGATGAGCAAATCGTTGATCAACCACTTACTCAGGGGTATAATAAATTTATGTTGCATTATAACTTCCCAGGTTTTTCTACTGGTGAGGTGAAACCAAACCGTGGTGTAGGTAGGAGAGAAGTGGGTCATGGAAACTTGGCTATGCGTGCATTGAAGCAGGTTTTACCCATCGCTGAAGATAATCCTTATACAATTCGAATTGTTTCGGACATTTTAGAATCGAACGGTTCGTCGTCAATGGCTACTGTTTGTGCAGGTACTCTGGCACTTATGGATGCAGGTGTGCAAATTTCTGCTCCTGTTTCTGGTATTGCAATGGGCTTAATCGCTGATTCAAAAACTGGGAAATATGCAGTGCTTTCTGACATATTAGGTGATGAAGATCATTTGGGCGATATGGACTTTAAAGTAACTGGTACTTCAAAAGGTATCACAGCTTGCCAAATGGACATTAAAGTTGATGGTTTATCATACGAGATTTTAACAGAGGCTCTTAATCAAGCCAAGCAAGGTAGATTACATATCTTGGGAGAAATGGCAAAGGCTATTAGTACACCAAGAGCTGATTTAAAACCTCATGCACCTAGAGCAACTGTAATTAAAATTGATAAAGAGTTTATTGGTGCTGTAATTGGACCTGGAGGTAAAATTGTTCAGGACATTCAGAAACAATCTGGTGCTACTGTTACGATTGAGGAAAAAGAAAATGCAGGTTTTGTGAGTATTTATTCAAATAATAAAGAGTCGATGGATATGGCTGTAGGAAGAATTAAAGCGATTGTAATGCAGCCTGAAGTAGGTGAAATTTATGACGGAAAAGTGAAAAGTATCATGCCTTTTGGCGCTTTTGTGGAGATTTTACCAGGTAAAGATGGTCTTTTGCATATATCTGAAATTAAATGGGAGCGTCTTGATTCTATGGATGGGGTGCTAGAGGTAGGTCAAGATATAAAGGTGAAATTGGTAGACATCGATAAGAAAACAGGTAAATACAGACTTTCATCTAAAGTGCTGATTCCTAAATCTTAATTAAATCTAAATCTTTGAACAATTTACCCTTTATAATTGTTGAAAGATGGGGTTTACTATAAAATAAATATAGTTTTTCAAAACGTTTTTGCAATTTAAAAGCGTTATGAATATAACAAACAAAATAGGCTAATTAACTCAATATGAGACAATTAAAAATTAGTAAACAAATTACCAACAGGGAGAGTCAATCCTTGGACAAATACCTTCAAGAGATAGGCAAAGTGGATTTGCTTACTCCTGATGAAGAAGTTATATTAGCTCAAAAAATTCGTGAAGGAGATCAACTTTCATTGGAAAGGCTTACTAAAGCCAACCTTAGATTTGTTGTTTCTGTTGCTAAGCAATACCAAAATCAAGGTTTATCACTTGGCGATTTGATAAATGAAGGAAATCTTGGACTTATTAAAGCAGCCCAAAGATTTGATGAAACTCGTGGTTTTAAATTTATATCCTATGCAGTTTGGTGGATTCGTCAATCAATTTTGCAAGCATTGGCTGAGCAATCAAGAATCGTACGTTTACCTTTGAATAGGGTAGGTTCTTTGAATAAAATTTCTAAGACATTTTCTGAATTAGAGCAAAAATTTGAAAGAGAGCCATCTCCTGAAGAATTAGCTGAGGTATTGGAAGTATCTACGAGCGAGGTAGTTGACACACTGAAAATCTCTGGTCGTCACGTTTCAATGGATGCTCCGTTTGTGCAAGGAGAAGAGAACTCTTTGTTGGATGTATTGGAAAATGACAGTGAAGATAAGCCTGATTCAGGTCTAATAAATGATTCCTTACGTCGTGAAGTGCAACGAGCACTTTCCACATTAACACAACGTGAAGCTGATGTAATTACCCTTTATTTTGGTTTAAATGGGGAGCATGCCCTGACCTTGGAAGAAATTGGAGAGAAATTTAATCTTACCCGTGAGCGTGTAAGACAAATTAAGGAGAAAGCCATCAGAAGACTTCGCCATACTTCAAGAAGCAAAGCTTTGAAAACTTACCTTGGGTAAGTTTCTCGATATTTTTGTTAAAAAAGCCTCTTTTGAGGCTTTTTTAATTTAATTTTAGTACTGTTTAATTCACAAATTAATTTAAAATTTTAAATGGCAGTTCTTCAACCTATTATTGACATCGTTGAAATTTGTGCTTTAAGAGGTATAAAAAGAGTAATACTTTGTCCTGGTTCACGGAGTGCCCCTTTGACCTTAGCATTTGCTAGAAACCCCAAAATAACTTGTTATTCCATAAGCGATGAGCGTTCAGCTGGCTTTATGGCTTTAGGAATGGCTCTACAAACAAAGGAAATAGTGGCAATTGTTTGTACTTCAGGTTCGGCAGTCTATAATTTTGCGCCTGCTGTGGTGGAAGCATTTTTTCAAGAAGTGCCTATTTTGGTTTTTTCGGCAGATAGACCCATTGAATGGATTCATCAAAATGATGGTCAAACGATTTACCAGCAAAATATTTTTGGAACAAATGTGAAAAAATCATACCAATTGGCTGCTGATTATACACATGCTGATACTGCCTGGTTTATGAATAGATGTATGAATGAGGCGATTTCAATTTGTTTGGAAGCACCTTTTGGTCCTGTTCATATCAATATCCCCATTCGAGAACCATTCTATCCTACTGAAAATGAGATAATTAAGCCTTCTGATAAGGCGAAGGCAGTATTGCGAATGGGGCCCATTTATACCATTTCGTCAGAAGATAAAGCCGAGTTATTTTCGAAGTTAAAGTCGTTTGATAAAATCTTGATTGCTTGTGGTCAAATGGAACTGGATATGGAATTGTCTGAAACATTGGGTAAAATTCAAGAGGAGTTACAGATACCCATTCTAGCGGATCTGATATCTAATGTAAAAATGGCCCATATTCAGCACCATGATAGTTTTTTATCCATTGATAATGAGGATTTTATTCCCGAATTACTTATCACTTGTGGGAAATCATTTATTTCAAAGTCATTTAAAAAATATTTCCAACATCATAAACCTATTGCCCATTGGCATATTCAAATAGGTGCACATTTAATAGATCCCTTACAAAGTATTGATACAATTATTCCCATGACGGCTGAATCTTTCTTTAAAGAAATGTTTGGTGAGATGGATTTTCAAAACTTCAAAAGCGGGGAAGAAGATAGGCCTTCAGACTATTTGAGTGTATGGCAAGCTGCTGAAAGAAAGGCTAACAAAGTCAAAAATGATTTTATCAAAAATGCAGATACCTTTTCGGAAATTGTAGCTTATGATACTGTATTAGACTGTTTGTCAGATAGTTGTGAGCTACACGTTGCCAATAGTATGGCAGTTCGATATGCCAATTTATTGGGAATTGATCATGATAAAAATATAAACGTGTTTGCCAATAGAGGCACTTCTGGCATTGATGGTTGCTTGAGTACAGCAGTGGGTTCTGCCATTTTAACCGACCAATTAACTATTTCATTAATAGGAGATGTAGCTTTTTTTTATGATCGAAATGCACTTTGGAACAATTATTTACCTTCTAATCTTCGAATTATTGTGTTTAATAATAATGGTGGTGGCATTTTTAGATTAATAGATGGACCCAATGTTCAACCTGAACTAAACGAATTCTTTGAGACGGAACAAAAACAGTCGGCCAAACGCACAGTTGAGGATTCAGGCTTACTCTATTTTCGGGCTGATAATCTAAAAGATTTGATGTTGATTTTGCCTAGTTTTATGTTAAATGACGGCCAGCCTAAATGTTTAGAAATAGCCACAACTGGAGAACTGAATCAGGAAGTTTTCAAACAATTCAAATTATCTTTTAAAGCGTAATTTTAGGGTCAATTTGTTTTGCTTTTTGGTAATATTTCTCAGAATCTGCTACTTTATTTTGTTTTCTTAATAAAATAGCCATGTTTTTATAAGCTAAAGCATTGTTTGAGTCCAGTTCAATAGATTTATTGATTAGTCTTTTCGCTTCTTCAAATTTACCTAAGCCAATTAATGCAAAGCCTTGATTATTAAGGTAGTAAGGGTTAGAGGGTTGAAAGTCTAGAGCTCTCTTTGAATATTCATTCGCCTTGTTGAAGTCGCCTTTTTGTGAAAAAATATACGATAAGTTGTTGTAAGCAAAGTCTAATTCAGGATTTAGGGCTAAAGCTTTTTCAAAATCTAATTTTGCCTCATTTAATTTGCCTTCTTCCACAAAAATATAGCCCCGATTGACAAAAGCATTGGCATTTTTAGGGTTCAATTTGATGGCTTTTTCAATGGACAGTTTGGCACCAATAACATCGTTCAAATTGATTTTTGTATTAGCTAAAGCTACATAAATATAAGAAGAGTCGGGAAGTAGCTTAGCTGCTTTTTGAAGGTCGACTAGCGATTGCTTATATTCTTTATTTTCAACATTTAATTCAGATCGATTAAAATAGGCTTCAGCAAAATTGCTGTCAAGCGATATTGCTTTATTAAAATCATACAATGCTTTATCATAGTCCCCTAATTTTTGATAGACCAACCCTCTATTATTATAAGCATCCGCAAAATCCTTCATTTTATCAATCGACTCATTATATAGCCGTATGGCCTCTTTATATTCACCTTTTTGCGATTTTAAATTTCCTTTTTTAAAAAAAAGTATGCTTTCCTGTTTATCCGAATTTTCACAAGAAAACAGAAAAGCACTTATAAAAAGGAACACTAATAAGCCTTGCACGTATTGTTTTGATTTCATTTTGATTTGAAAATTTTCCAAAATACCAATTAGAATTGGTATTTTTGTATTCAAAATTAAACAAAAAATATATGATTCAGGCAGAAATGCTCACAGATAAAGGTCGGATGTTAATTGAATTTTATGAAAATGACGCCCCTCTTGCAGTTAAAAATTTTGTGGATCTTTCCAAAAAGGGATACTATGATGGAGTGAAATTTCACCGTGTGATTTCTGATTTTATGATTCAAGGCGGCGATCCGACGGGTACAGGAGCTGGTGGACCAGGCTATTCGATTCCTTGCGAACTAACCGGAGGTAATCAATATCATGATAGAGGAGTGCTTTCTATGGCTCATAGAGGTAGAAATACAGGTGGTTCGCAATTTTTTATCTGCCATAGTCGCAACAATACAGCCCATTTGGATGGAGTTCATACTTGTTTTGGTAAAGTTGTGGAAGGGCTTGAAGTAATTGATTTAATAAAGCAAGGTGACAAAATTGAGAAAATAAATATTATTGAGGAAGCTTAAAATTAGAGATGAGTTATAAGTGATGAATTATGTGTGGCTTTGTTAATTTAAATATATGATTTTTGAGAATAAAGTACACAATAATAAATCACAAACTATTGGATTTGCAGGATTTAGCTACCCTCTCAACAGGAGAGGGGCTGGGGGTGAGGTTTAATCATCCACAATTAAATTTAACAAAGCCTTATGAGTTTAATTTATGCTAAACTCATCACATATAACTCATGCCTCATCACTTTGTAAAAAATGCATTTTATAAAAAGAATAGAAAGCCCTGATTGCCAAATTTCACTTTTTTCATGGAATGGAAAATATATTGTGAAATTTGAGGCCAATCAATTGGAGCAGACTTACAAAATAGACCAAACGGATGTGAGCTCAATTGAAGAGGTGGAACTTGTTGTAAATCAGGAATTTGTGGCTTTGGTAATGAATCGGTTCATGAATATGTCCCAAGATTGGTACAGCCATTTTTGAACCGATTATTTCTGATTTTTAAAATTAATGAGTCATTATTGAATATTTATAATGTTAAATCGTTTAACAAATTAAATATTAGTCTCTACATCTTTCAATTTTGACAATTATAATTTATTTATCATAATTGACTTTTCAATAATTAAACTTTTCTGATGATTCGCTCCAAAAACCAGCTATTACCTCTGATTTTACTGTTTTTATTGGCTATTAAGGGATTTTCTCAAAACACATTGACTTATACCATGAATGACAGCCATTACCGTGATGGCTTGGAATATTATGAGAGAAGCAATTATGCCGCAGCGAAACAAGAATTCTCCAAATTTTTAAACAATTCAGACGATGCACAAAAATATTATAATTATGACCAGATTAGTGCTGAATATTATATAACAGTATGTAACCTTTATCTGAACGCTCCAGAGGCTGATATTCAAGCCAATAGGTTTGTAGCTGCCCATCCGAATCACCCCAAATCGGCCACATTATTTAAAGAATTGGGTAATTATTATTTTGCATCGGAAAATTATGAAAAGTCTATTTACTATTTCAAAAAAGTAAATAAAAATCTTCTTTCCAATGCCGATCAAGCTGAAGTCGCATTTAAACTCGGAATGTCACATTACAATTCAAATGAATTTAAGTTGGCTTTGGAGCAGTTTTCTGCTGTCAAAAACCTCGGAGATGTCACTTATAGCCCTCAATCGGCTTACTATGCAGGGGTCATTGAGTTTAAAGCTGAAAACTATGATGCAGCTATTTCAGATTTCAAAAGAATTGAAAAGCATGAAAATTATAAAGCTGAGGCTCCAATTTGGATTGCCAATGCCTATTATAAGCAAGGTAAATTTGAAGAATTAGTGGCTTATGCTGAGCCTTTGTTGAAACCAACCAATAAGGAAAAATATGTGGGTGAATTAGCCGTTTTAGTGGCTGATATCTATTTCCAGAAGTCAAACTATCAACAGGCATCAGTCTATTATGATTTATTGAAAAAAGTAAGTAAAGCACCTATTTCGGCCGAAATTAGATATAGAATAGGTTTCAGTCAATACAAAACCAAGCGTTACGTAGAAGCCATTGATAATTTGAAATTGGTCGCCACAAGGAATGATGATTTAGGGCAATATTCTTCTTATTATTTAGGAGTTTGCTATCTTAATACACAAAATTTGGCAGGTGCACTAGCAGCTTTTGATGCCGCCCGTCGAATGGACTTCAACGCCAGTATCAAGGAGGATGCAGCGATTAACCATGCCAAAGTGCAGATTTCAATGGGAAATAGTGCTTCTGCCATTAAAGAATTATTAGAGTTTAATAGTAAATTTCCTAATAGTGTTTATGAAGACGAGGCCAACGAGCTGTTGACTGACGCCTATTTAACTTCAAACAATTACCAAGCTGCCATTCAATATATAGAAAGTCTTAAGAAACGATCACCCAAAATAAATTTGATTTACCAACGGATGACGTATAATCAAGGTATTAATGAATTCAATAATGAAAACTATGATCGATCGATTTTTTATTTTATAAAATCTGTCCAAAATCCTGACGATTATAATTTGAAAGTTGCTGCCGATTATTACAAAGCCGAATCATTTTATAATCAAAAGAAGTATAGTGAGGCCTTACCTATTTATAGTGCTTTACAAAAAGTTGGTGAGAGCTCAAAAGGGTCGGAGTATGGACTAAAGTCTTTATATTCAATGGGTTATATCTATTATAATCAAGCTAATTACGATAAGGCCGCTAGTTTATTTAAAGAGTATACCAACAAGTTGAAAAACGCTACTGTAAGGCCCAATTATGACGATGCAATGGTGCGTTTAGCCGATTGTTATTTTGTGCAAAAAAACTTTTTGGCAGCTTCACAAATCTATGATATTGTAGCTTTAGGTGGCCAAGAAAATAAAGATTATGCTCTTTTTCAAAAAGCTCAAACATTGCAGTTTCAGGGTAAGGATGCTCAAGCAAAAGACATTTATACCAAAATAATTAAGGAGTATCCTAGTTCTACCTATTCTGATGATGCTTTATTCAAGAGCGGCGAAATTGATTTGAATACTGATAATTTAACAGCCGCTACCTATCAATTTACTAGATTGATTCAAACTAAACAGAAAAGCAGTTGGGTGCCCAATGCTTATTTGAAAAGAGCCATTACCTATACCAATCAAAAAAATTATGATGCTGCAATAAGTGATTACCGAACTATTTTGTCAAACTATCCTAATCATGCTGTTTCGGAGGATGCGCTTTTGGGGCTGCAGGATGTTTTGAACTCGGCAGGACGATCCGATGAATTTGCCAATGATTTAGCTAATTTCAAACAGAAAAATCCATCGGGGAACTCTACAGAAAGTTTGGAGTACGAAACCGCTAAAAATATTTATTTTGCATTGCAATACCCCAAAGCGATACCAGCGCTTAGCAATTTCATCAAAAATTATCCTGGTAGCACATTTGGGACAGAGGCTAAATATTATTTGGCCGATTCCTATAATCGTACTGGGGACAAGCAAAATGCTTTAAGATATTTTTACAGCGTAATTGGAGGACCCAATTCAAATTATATTTCTAGAGCTGCATTTAGGGCTGCAGAAATTGAAAATACACTTAAAAACTATCCTAAAGCCATTACCAATTACAGACTTTGGGCTCAAACATCCAATAGCAAAACTGACCAGCAAAAGGCCTATATCGGTATCATGGAGGGCTATCATGAATTGAAAAATTATGACTCAACCTTGGCAGCCGGTAGAGAAGTGATTCAAATGGGGAATGTTGTGCCAAGCAGTGTAAATAAAGCCACTTTATATTTAGGCAAAGCGTATTTTGGCAAAAATGATAATTCGAGAGCAACTACTGAATTTGAAAATACCATTAAATTGGCAAAAGACGAATATGGTGCTGAGGCTAAATATTATTTGGCATGGATGAGTTTTGTTGCCAAAAACTTTAAACAAACTATTGAAATTTGCAAACATTTGAATTCTGATTTTCCTGACTTTGAGCAATGGCGTGGCCGTGGGTTTATTTTAATTGCCGACAGTTATATTGCCCTTGATGATAGCCTAAATGCCAAAGCGGTGTTGAATTCTATCATTGACAATTCTCCAGATACAGAATTAGTAGAAAAGGCAAAGCAGCGCTTAAGTACCTTAAAATAAGATAGTTAAAATTTATTTATATAAAAATATTGAAAGTTAAACCTCGAATTTAATACGATTGGAATGATAAAATTGAAAAATTATTTAATATTATTTTTATTGATTTCCGTTTCATTTGGTTTGAATGCCCAAGTAAAAGAAGGGGCAGTGGAAAGTGCTGAAATTACAGTTGAGAAAGACAGAAAACTGGTACTGCCTCAAGTGGAGAAGCCAAGAGAAAGACCCACCACCACTAAAGCTGAAGCACATGAAGCCAAGCAAATGCTTTTTGATATTCCAGAAAGGAAGGTTTCGGTTTCACCCGCTAAATTCAATCCTAATGCCCAGGTGTATGAGCCTAATGATACTACTGTAAATGTGTATGAAAATTTTGTAAAAGCAGGTTTTGGTAATTATGGAAGAGTTTATTTGGAAGGTTTAGTCAATACTCCTGCCTCTGGTTTGGGCTCATTAGGCCTTAATTTTAAGCATAACACAGCATCCAAAGGACCCAAATATGGAGCGCTCTCATCACAGGCGGTATCAGAAATCGGTTTGAATGGAAAATATGTTTCGGATCTATTTAAATTGGACGGGGGGCTTAGTTTTGATCGAAACGATTTCAACTTTTATGGCTATAAGGATGTTCCTAACAGAGAAGTGAAAAAAGATGATATTCGGCAAACCTTGAATCAATTTTCTATGAAAATTGGACTTGAAAATGCCAACAGGGACGCTTCCTTAGACTATAGCTTACATACAGGCATTAATTTTCTGAAAGATAGATTTGAGGCTCGTGAGTTGGAGTGGATTACGAATTTTAATTTTACTTTGCCGGTTACCCCTAATTTTTATGCTTTAGTGCATTCAGATGCTTTTGTTACTCAAAGAAGTGATAGCGTAAATAACAATAGAAATTTGATTAAGGTAAGGCCTACCTTTATTATTAAAAATGACCTTTGGGCAGTTACTTTCGGGGTAAATGTGGCCAATGAAAAGGATACCCATTTAGATGTTCAAAATGCAATTAATAAGAACATAAACCGAACAAAAGCCTTTCCATTAATCAATATAGATTATTTTATTAGTAATGGATTGTATTTGTTTGCTGGCTACGAAGGCGACATTTATAGAAATTCTTTGCACACTTTTCTATCTGAAAATCAATGGCTTACACGAAAAGTTAATTTGTTGAATACAGAAAAATCAATGGATATTTATGGAGGTATTAAAGGTGAAATCGGCGCAGGTCTCAACTATGATGTCAAATTGTCTTATGCCAATTATAAAGATTTCTATGTGTTTAATAATTCGAAAGCCGATACTTCTAAGTTTGAGATATTGTACGACAATGGCACTTTGAATAATTTTAGAATTAATACCAATGTTTATTATAAGTTCAATGAAATTTGGAGGTCGTCACTAAAAGTAGAAACCAATACCTATGCTTTTGAAAAATTAGTCAACACCTACCATTTACCGAAAATAAATGCTACTTGGTCCAATACTTTAGCCTTTAAAAATAAGTTATTTATTGGTACTGATTTTTATTTCCTTTCCAAAATGAATGGATACAACCCAGTTTCTAAAAAGGAAATACCGTTAAAATCAATTTTAGATTTGAATGCCAAAATGAATTACCAATTCTCCAGTCACTTGGCTGGATTTGTCTATTTAAATAATCTTTTGGGTAAAACTTATCAAAGATATAGTTACTATCCGCAGCAGTCATTGAATTTTTTAGTAGGTTTGTCTTATGGTTTTTCTACAGATGATTTGTTTTAAGTATTGTTAGAAAATATTTATGATTTTTTTAATTTAAAATTAAGGAATGTCAGTTTTTTTGAAAGATTTTGAAGAAAAAAATAAGAGAGAAGCAGCTGTTTATACTATGCTTGTTACTGGCAGTTTGCTTTTTCTGTTTTATTTTATCACCATTTTTAAAGACGCTGATATAGTAAAGCCAGATTATGGGATAGAAGTCAATTTTGGCACTTCTGATAAAGGATCAGGTGATATCCAAACATTTAATAAGCCCAATGACCTCAAAAATGATTTTGAATCTGCACCTGAGCAATCCAAAGCCATCAAGGATGTGGCACCTCCTGTAGTAAAACCAGCCGAACCGAAGGTAGAAAGGGTAAAAGAATTGACCAAAGTTGAAACTGCTGTCACTTCAAAAGTAGAAAGCCCAGTAAAAATAAAGGAAGCTCCCGAAAAGGCTAAGCCAACCCCTACAAAACCTGTTGAAGCTGCAAAGCCAGCACCAGCAAAAGTGGAGCCAGTAAAGCCCACCCCAGTGCCTCCTAAACCAGATGCGGGTAGCTTGTATTCAAAACCTGGTTCAAAAACTGGTGGAAACGGTACCAAAGGCACAACTTCGACACCAGGCGGAAACAATAATGGTGATGGAGCCAAAGGCGAAGTGGGCGATAAAGGAGATCCTAATGGAAAAGTGGATGCCCCTCTTTATTCAGGAAAACCAGGTGGGGGCGGTACAGGTTCAGGAAATTCATTGAACTTAACTGGCTGGACTTGGAGCAAAAAACCTGTTGTGAACGATAATAGTGACGAAACGGGTACCATTAAGTTTGAAATCAAAGTCGACGATCAAGGCGAAGTTTTATCAGTAAAAGTACTTTCAACCACTGTAAGTCGCTCTGTAGTAAATCTTTACAAGCAAGCCATTGAGAAAGTCTCTTTTGTACCCACTGGTAGTGGAGCTCGGTCAGCAGTCTCTACTGGTACAATCAACATCAAAATAAATCCACGAAATTGATTCATTTTCTTATAAAATGATTTATTCTGAAGTGATTGATTATTTATATCAAAGGCTGCCTCTTTTTCAAAATCAAGGGGCTTCAGCTCTCAAAAATGGACTGGAGGGTATCACAAAACTCTGTGATTATTTAGGAAATCCTCAAAAAAAAATAAAGACTATACATGTAGCGGGTACCAATGGTAAGGGTAGTAGTTCGCATATGCTGGCCTCTATTTTGAATGAAGAAGGTTATAAAACTGGTTTGTATACGTCCCCACATCTGATAGATTTCCGTGAGAGAATCAGGATAAATGGAAAAGTTATCAACAAAAGTTATGTGATTGAATTTGTCGAGGCCAATCAAAAATTTTTTGAGTCAAATTCTTTTTCTTTCTTTGAGGTAACTGTTGCGCTGGCTTTCAAATATTTTGCTGATAATCAAGTAGATATAGCGGTTATTGAAGTGGGGCTAGGAGGTAGGCTTGATTCAACTAATATTATCAATCCCATTTTATCACTCATTACCAATATTTCTGACGATCATAAACAGATATTAG